>NZ_JBHZAH010000041.1:0-38164 GCF_042754225.1 Rhodococcus sp. NPDC059234 | reverse complement strand
CACCTCGTGCCGCGCCACCACGTCGGCCACCGCGGCCTGCAGCGCCTCCACGTCGAGGACGCCCGAGAGCCGCACCACGATCGGGATGTTGTAGGCCGAGGACGACGAGTCGAAGCGGTTGAGGAACCACATCCGCGACTGCGCCGGCGAGAGCGGAATCCGCTCCGGACGCTCCCGCACCGCCAACGCGACATGACCACCCGCGCCAGCCGACGACGCCAACCGCGCCGCCAACGACTCCACCGTCGACGCCTCGAACAACTCCCGCACCGCAACCCGCGCATCGAGCGCGCTGCTCAACCGCGCCGCGGCCTGCATCGCGATCAGCGAGTTGCCACCCAGACCGAAGAAGTCGTCGTCTAGACCGACCCGCGCCACCCCGAGGAGGTCCGCGAACGTGCCGGCCACCACCTGCTCCACCGGAGTCGTCGGCGCCCGGAACTCGGCCGCCTCGAACACCGGCTCCGGCAACGCCTTCCGGTCCAGCTTGCCGCTCGAGTTCAGTGGGAACTCGTCGAGCACCAGGATCTGGGACGGAACCATGTACGCCGGCAGCTCGGCCGCGACGGCGGCCCGCAGTTCGGCGACCGTCGGCGCGGTGCCCGGACGCACCGTCACGTAGCCGACGAGGTGCTCGCCCGCACGCGGGTCGCGCACCATCGTCACGATCGACTGGGTGACCGCGTCGGAGCGCATCAGCGCCGACTCGATCTCGCCGAGCTCGATCCGCAGACCGCGCAGCTTCACCTGGAAGTCGGTGCGGCCCAGGTACACCAGCTCGCCGAGCTCGTTCCACCGCACCAGGTCGCCGGTGCGGTACATCCGGGCACCCGGCTCCGAGGACGTACCCGCCGTGGCGAACGGATCGGCCACGAACCGGTCGGACGTCAGGTCGACCCGCCCGTGGTACCCGCGAGCGAGCTGGGCGCCGGCCAGGTAGAGCTCACCCGGCACACCCGCCTGCACCGGGTGCAGACGCTCGTCGAGCACGTAGGCGCGGGTGTTCCACGCCGGACCACCGATCGGCACGATCCCGTCGACGGGACCGCTGATCTCGTGTCCGGTAGTGGTGATGGCGGCCTCGGTCGGGCCGTAGGTGTTGTGCAGCCCGCCGTCGAAGTGCGCCCGCACGGTGTCGACCAGTTCGGCGGACAGCGCCTCGCCGCCGCTGTGCAGGTGCCGCAGCGATGCCAGCGCCTCGGCGTGACCCTCGGCGACCATCGCGGCGATCACGGACGGCACGAACTCCGCGATGGAGACGCCGTACTCGCGCATCAGACCCGCCAGGTAGCCCATGTCGAGGTGTCCACCGGGACGAGCGATGACCAGTCGAGCACCGACGCACAGCGGCAGGAAGCACTCCCACACCGAGACGTCGAAGGTGAACGGCGCGCGCTGCATGACGCAGTCGGCATCGGTGACCTCGTATTCGCCCTCCAGCCAACGCATCTGGTTGACGATCGCGGCGTGCGAGACCGTGACGCCCTTCGGCCGCCCGGTCGAACCGGAGGTGTAGAGCACGTAGGCCGGGTGCGCGGGACGCAGGGGCGAGGTCCGCTCCGCGTCACGCACCGGCGCGTCGTCGTAGCCGGACAGGTCGAGCGCTGCGATGTCCACCGTCCGCACGTCGAGCGAGACCGGAGTACCGGCGGTCAGGACCAGCAGCGGCGCCGCGGACTCGACCACGTAGGCGTTGCGTTCGACGGGCTGATCCGGATCGATCGGCACGTAGGCGGCACCGGCCTTGACGATCGCGTGCATGCCCGCGAGCATCTCGATCGAACGCGGGATCGCCAGGCCGACACGGGTCTCCGGGCCGACCCCCTCGGCGACCAGCCACCGGGCCAGCCGGTTCACCCGCGCATCGAACTGCGCGTAGGTCAGCTCGGTCTCCTCGAAGATCACCGCCACCGCGTCGGGCCGCCGGGCGACCTGGGTGTCGACAAGATCGACGAGGGTGGCCGGGGCCACCGCGACCTCGGTGTCGTTCCAGGACTCGAGCACCGTGGCGCGCTCCGCGTCGGAGAGCAGTTCGATGTCGCCGACCGGGGTCTCCACATCGCGCACCACGTCGGCGAGGACCCGGCCGAACGTCGCCGCGATCGCCTCCGCCGTGTCGGCGTCGAACAGGTCGACGGCGTAGGTGAGCTGGGTGGTGAGCCCGCTCGGCGCGCCGTCCTCGTCGTAGCGGTCGACCATCGTGAAGTCGAGGTCGAACCACGTCACGACCGTGTCGACGTCGAGTCCGGCCACGTGCAGGCCCGGGAGGTCGAGCTCCGACTTCGCCAGGTTCTGGAAGGTCAGTGCCACCTGGAACAACGGCGAGTGCGACTGCGACCGCACCGGCGAGATCGCATCGACGATGCGCTCGAACGGAACGTCCGCGTGCCCGAAGGCTGCCAGGTCCCGGTCCCGGACCTCGGCCAGGAACGCGCCGAATCCGGCCGCCGGGTCGACCTGGGTCCGCAGCACCAGGGTGTTGACGAACATGCCGACCAGGTCGTCGAGGAGGGCCTCGCCGCGACCGGCCACCGGCGCGCCGATCGCGATGTCGGTGCCACCGGACAGGCGGGACAGCAGCACCGCGAGCGCGGCGTGCACGACCATGAACTGGGTGACCGCGTGCTCGCGCGCGATCCGCTCGACGCCGCGATGCACCTCGGCGTCGATCTCGAAGACCAGCTTCGCACCGCGGTTGCTCGCGACGGCCGGGCGCGGCCGGTCGGTCGGCAACTCGATCAGGTCCGGGAGTCCGGTCAGCGTCTGCGTCCAGTACCCGACCTGACGGGAGACCAGCGACGCCGGGTCCGCCTCGACGCCGAGCACGTCACGCTGCCACAGCGCGAAGTCCGCGTACTGGACCGGGAGCGGCGACCAGTCGGGCGACTGCCCGACGCTGCGGGCGGCGTACGCCACCATCACGTCGCGGGTCAGCGGCGCGATCGACCAGCCGTCGGCGCTGATGTGGTGCACGACCAGGACCAGGACGTACTCGTCCGGTCCGACCAGGAACAGCGCGCCCCGGAGCGGCACGCCGGAGGCGACGTCGAACGGCGTCGTGACCAGCGCGGCCACCCGCTCGAACACCTCGGACTCGGCGATCGTGACCGGGGTCAGATCCGGGACCGCCTGCGCCGCAGGCACGATCACCTGCTGCGGCGCACCGCCGACCTCGGGGAAGACGGTGCGCAGCGATTCGTGCCGCTCGAGGACGTCCGCCACCGCGGCCTGGAGCGCCGCGGTGTCGAGCTCGCCGGTCAGTCGGATGGCCATCGGGATGTGGTACGCCGCCGACTCGGGATCGAAGCGGTTGAGGAACCACATCCGCTGCTGCGCCAACGACAGCGGCAGCTCGTCGGGACGCTCGCCCGCGACGAGCGCGGGGCGCGCACCCTCGCCGGCGTGCGCGGCCACCGCGGCCGCCAGCGTCGCGACCGTGGACGCGTCGAAGAGCGTGCGCACCGACACCGTGGTGTCGAGCGCCGCGCCGAGTCGCGCGGTCACCTGGGTCGCGATCAGCGAGTTGCCGCCGAGCTCGAAGAAGTCGTCGTCGGCACCGATACGGGCGGCGCCGAGAACCTCGGCGAACACAGTGGCGACGATCTCCTCGGTCGGAGTCGACGGCGCGCGGAACTGCCTGGCCTGCAGCACCGGAGCGGGCAGCGCCTTCCGGTCCAGCTTGCCGCTCGCGTTGAGCGGGAAGGCGTCCAGCACGACGAAGGCCGACGGCACCATGTAGGCCGGCAGGCCCGCGCGCAGCGCCGTCTTGACCTCGTCGAGGTCCACGGACGCACCCGCGGCAGGCACGACGTAGCCGACGAGCGACTCCTCGCCGCGCTCGTCGCGATACAGGGTCACGACCGACTGCTCGATCGCGGGCAGCGCCAGCAGGGCCGTCTCGATCTCGCCCAGCTCGATCCGAAGACCGCGCAGCTTCACCTGGAAGTCGGTGCGGCCCAAGTACTCGAGCTCGCCACCGGCCACCTCGCCGGTCGTCGCGTCCACCGCGAGGACCCAGCGCACCAGGTCGCCGGTGCGGTACATCCGCTGCCCCGGCACGTACGGATTCGCCACGAACCGGTCCGCGGTGAGGTCCGGTCGGCCGACGTACCCGCGGGCCAGCTGGTCACCGGCGAGGTACAGCTCGCCCGCAACCCCCAGCGGCACGGGCAGCAGCCGCGCGTCGAGCACGAAGACCTGCGTGTTCCACACCGGAGCGCCGATCGGCACGCTCACCCGGTCCGCCGCGGTGACCTCGTGGAAGGTCACGTCCACCGCGGCCTCGGTCGGGCCGTAGAGGTTGTGCAGACGAGCCTGCCGCGCGACCTCGCGCAACCGGTCGGCGGTCAGCGCCGGCAGCGCCTCGCCGGAGGCGAACACGCGAACCAGCGAGCTCGACTCCGCCACAGACGGTTCGGCAACGAACAGTGCCAGCATCGACGGCACGAAGTGCGCGGTGGTCACCGATTCGTCGGCGATCACCCGCGCCAGGTACGCCGGGTCCCGATGACCGTCCGGGACGGCGATCACCAGGCGCGCGCCGACCTGCAGCGGCCAGAACAGCTCCCACACCGACACGTCGAACGTGACCGGGGTCTTCTGCAGCACGGCATCGCGCGCGTCGAGCCCGTACTCCGCCTGCATCCACAGCAGCCGGTTGACGATGGCGCCGTGGCTGACCGCGACGCCCTTGGGTCGGCCCGTCGATCCCGAGGTGAAGATGACGTAAGCGGTGTGCGACGGGGTCAGCGCACCGAGACGCTCGGCGTCCGTCACCGGCCCCGAATCGACGCCGGACAGCTCCAGCGCGTCGATATTCAGGACAGACCTGTCCCCCGGCGCCTCGAATCCGTCCCGCGTCGTGGACAGGACACAGACCGGGTCCGCGGTGTCGAGGATGTGCCCGATCCGGTCGGCCGGCTGGTCGGGGTCGATCGGGACGTACGCGCCGCCGGCCTCGAGCACCGCGTAGATGCCGACGAGCAGGTCGAACGACCGGCGTGCGGCGAGTGCGACGAGCGACTCGGGACCGACACCGATCGAGATCAGGTGCCGGGCAAGTCGGCTCGCGCGAGCGGAGAACTCGGCGTAGGTGAGCGACTCGCCTTCGTAGGTGAGCGCCATCGCGGCCGGGGTCGCGGCGACCTGCTCGTCGAACAGGTCGACGAGGGTCTGCGGAGCGACCAGTTCGTCGGTTGCGTTCCAGTCGAACAGGACCTGCTCCCGCTCGGTGTCACCGAGCAGATCGATGTCGCCGACGAGTGCCTGGGGTGCCGCGACGACGGCGCTGAGGATGCGCACCAGGCGCTGCGCGAACGACTCGATCGTCGCGCGGTCGAACAGGTCGGTGGCGTACCGCAGTGCGGCAGCCATCCCACCCGGGCGCCCGCCGACCTCGACACCCTCGGTGACGATCAGCGTCATGTCGAACTGACTGCTGTCGACCTCGTAGTCGACGCCGCTGATCGTGAGCCCGGGCAGCTCGAGGGTGGAGTCCTCGTTCACCTCGAACGTCATCGACGCCTGGAACAGCGGCGAATGCGACTGCGAGCGTGCCGGGTTGAGCACCTCGACGAGACGCTCGAACGGGATCTCGGCATGCCCGAACGCGGCCAGGTCGGCGGTCCGGACCTTCCCGAGCAGATCCTCGAAGGACGCGGACGAGTCGACCTCGGTGCGCAGCACCAGGGTGTTGACGAACATGCCGACGAGGTCGTCGAGTGCCGCCTCGCTCCGGCCGGCGATCGGCGTGCCGACCGCGATGTCGCTGCCGCCGGACAGCCGTGCGAGCAGCACCGCGTAGGCGGCGTGCACGACCATGAAGGTGGTCACGCCGTGTTCGCGTGCCAGGGCCTCGATGCCGGTGACGATCTCCGGATCGATCTCGAAGGGCAACCGCGAACCGCGACCGGAGACCACCGCCGGCCTCGGCCGGTCGGTCGGCAGCTCGAGCACGTCCGGGACACCCGCGAGAGTGTCCTTCCAGAACTCGATCTGCCTGGCGGCCAACGACTCCGGGTCGCCCTCGGAGCCGAGCCGCTCGAGCTGCCACAGGGTGAAGTCGGCGTACTGGACCTGCAGCGGCGCCCAGGCCGGGGCCTGACCTGCCGCGCGCGCCACGTAGGCGAGCGTCAGGTCACGGGCGAGTGGCCCGGTCGAGACGCCGTCGGTGCTGATGTGGTGGATCGCCATCACCAGCACGTGCTCGTCGTCGCCGGTCCGCAGCAGCGCGCCGCGCACAGGCACCTGTGCACTCACGTCGAATCCGGCGCCGAGGATCTCGAGCACCCGCTCGGGCACCTCGTGCGCCGGGGTGTCCAGCGGTTCGAGGTCCAGCACGACCTGGTCGGCGGGCAGGATCACCTGCGCCGGGCCCTGCTCGTCGGTCGGGAACACCGTGCGCAGCGACTCGTGCCGCTCGAGGACGTCCCGGACGGCCCCGTTGAGCGCCTCGACGTCGAGCTGCCCCCGCAGGCTGATCGCGAGCGGGACGGTGTACGCCGACGACGACGGATCGAACTGGTTGAGGAACCACATCCGATTCTGTGCGAGCGACAACGGGATTCGGTCCGGACGGGTCCGCGCCGACAGCGCGATCCCCCGAGCCGCCCCGACGGTCGCGTCGGCGCGGGCGGCCAGGCCCGCCACCGTCGCGTCCTCGAACACCTCACGCACCGCCAGCGCGCAGCCGAGCGCGGCGTCGATCCGGGAGACCAGACGCATGGCGAGTAGAGAGTTGCCGCCGAGTTCGAAGAAGTCGTCGTCGAGACCGACCTCGGCGATGCCGAGCACCTCGCCGACCACGGCGGCCACCGTCTGCTCGGTCGCGGTCACCGGCGCGCGGAACGCCCTCGTCTCGAACACGGGCGCGGGCAGGAGCTTGCGGTCCAGCTTTCCGGAGGTGTTCAGCGGGAACTCGTCGAGGACCATCACCGTCGCCGGCACCATGTACCCCGGCAACGTCGTCGCCACCTGCGCACGCAGGTCCGCCCCGGCTGCACCGGGTGCCACCACGTAGGCCACCAACTGGTCGCCCGTGGCCGCGCCGGCGTGCAGGACCACCACGGCCTGCGCGACCGAGGAGATCCGCTCGAGCGCCGACTCGATCTCACCGAGTTCGATCCGCTGACCGCGCAGCTTGACCTGGAAGTCGGTGCGACCCAGGTACTCCAGCTCGCCGCGCCGGTTCCAGCGCGCCAGGTCGCCGGTGCGGTACATCACCGAACCGCCGTCGTCGAACGGGTTCGCGACGAACCGCTCTGCCGTCCGGTCCGACCGGCCGTGGTAGCCACGAGAAACCTGTCCACCCGCGAGATAGATCTCACCTGCGACACCGACCGGAACCGGGTGCAGACGCGAGTCGAGCACGTACGCCTTCATGTTCCAGACGCCGCGACCGATCGGCATCGACTCGGTCTCGGATCCGTCGCACCAGTAGTGCACCGACGTCAACGTCGTCTCGGCCGGACCGTACGCGTTGTTCATTCGCACGTCCGACACGGCCGACGTGCGTGCCGCCAACTCGGGGCTGAACGCCTCGCCTGCCAGCTGCAACGCGCGGACCGTCGGGGGCAGCGCCAGCTCCGGCTCGGAGACCAGCGTCGCCAGCATCGACGGGACGAACCCGAGCAGGGTCACTCCCCACTCGCGGCACGCCTCGACGAGGTACCGCGGATCGCGGTGTCCGTCCGGCCGGGCGATCACCAGGTGCGCGCCGGCGAGGAACGGCACGAACAGCTCCCACACCGACGGGTCGAACACCACCGGCGTCTTCTGCAGCACCACGTCGTCCGCCGTGACCGTGTACTCGTCGACGAACCACGACAGCTGGTTCACGATCGCCGCGTGCGGAACGGAAACGCCCTTCGGCACACCGGTGGAACCCGAGGTGAAGATCACGTATGCCGGGTTCTCGGGCCGCAGCGGCGCCACCCGGTCCGCGTCGCGCACCGGCGTCGCGTCGAAGGCGGACACGTCCGCCCGGTCGATCTCGACGACCGCGAGACCGTCGGGCACCTCGACGCCGTCGAACGACGTCGTCAGCACGCACACCGGTTCCGCGATCTCGAAGACGGTGGCGAGGCGATCGGCCGGCTGGTCCGGGTCCGCGGGCACGAACGCACCACCGGCCTTGACCACCGCGAACATCGCGGTCAGCATTTCCACCGACCTGCGCGCCGCCACGACGACGGTCGACTCCGGTCCGACCCCGCGGGAGATCAGCAACCTCGCGAGTCGGTTCACCCGAGCGTCGAACTCGCCCGCGCCGAGCGTGATTCCGTCGAACGACACCGACGGGTGGGTGGCGAATCGACTCGCGCTCTCGTCGATCCAGTCCACCAGCGTGCCCTGCCGGACCTCGGCATCGGTGGCGTTCCAGTCGTGCAGCGTCCGCTGCAGATCCGACGCCGACACCAGGTCGAGGTCGCCGACGACACGGGCGACGTCACCGGTCACCTGCTCGAGCACGGCGACGAGTCCGTCGGCGTACGACCGCACGGTCTGCTCGTCGAACAGGTCCGTGGCGTAGGTGACGATCGCATCCATGCCGTCGACCCGACCGTCCGCGTCGAGGCGGTCCGACATCGTGAAGTCGAGGTCGAACTTCGCGACCACCATGTTCGCGTCCAGGCCTGCGACGGTGAGGCCGGGCAGTTCCAGCTCGGTGCGGGCCAGGTTCTGGAACGTCAGCGACACCTGGAACAGCGGCGAGTGCGACTGCGACCGGACCGGCGAGATGGCGTCCACCAGGCGTTCGAACGGCACGTCCGCGTGCCCGAAAGCGGTCACGTCGGTGTCGCGAACCCGGGCGACCAGCGCCGCGAAGGATTCGGCGGCCTCGACCTGGGCGCGCAGCACCACGGTGTTGACGAACATGCCGACCAGGTCGTCGAGCACCGCTTCGCCGCGGCCCGCGATCGGGGCGCCGATCGCGATGTCCTCGGTCCCGGACAGTCGCGCGAGCAGCACCGCGAGGGCCGCGTGCACGACCATGAACTCGGTGACGCCCTGCTCGCGGGCGACCCGCTCGATTCCGGCGCGCAGGTCGCGGTCGATCTGCACCGCCACGGTTGCGCCCCGGTTGCTCGCGATCGCGGGCCGGGACCGGTCGGTGGGCAGCTCCAGTAGCCCGGGCACGCCGTCGAGCGCGCCGCGCCAGTAGTCCAGCTGCCTCGAGATCAGCGACTCCGGGTCGTCCTCGGAGCCGAGCATGCCGCGCTGCCAGAGCGCGAAGTCCGCGTACTGCACGGGCAACGGCGACCAGTCCGGCCCCGGCATGCCCGCGCGGCGCGACTCGTAGGCCACCATCACGTCGCGGGTCAGCGGCGCGATGGACCAGCCGTCGGCGCTGATGTGGTGGACCGACAGGACCAGGACGTAGTCCCGTTCCCCCGTCGAGAACAACGCGGCGCGCAGCGGCACCTCGGAGACGACGTCGAACGGCGCCGACATCAGCGCGACCACCCGGTCGACGATCTCGGCCTCGGCGACAGTCACCGGGGTCAGGTCCGGAACCGCTTGCGCGGCAGGCACGATCACCTGCTGCGGGTCGCCGTCGACCTCCGGGTACACGGTGCGCAGCGACTCGTGCCGCTCGAGCACGTCGACGACAGCGGCCTGCAGCGACACGACGTCGAGGTCACCGGTGAGCCGGATCGCGACGGGAATGTTGTACGCCGCCGACTCCGGATCCATCCGGTTGAGGAACCACATCCGCTGCTGTGCCAGCGAGAGCGGGATCGTCTCCGGCCGCTCCTGCGCAACCAGCTCGGGCCGACCGCCCGTGCCGACGTACTGCTCGATCTCCACGGCCAGTGCCTCGACCGTCGACGCGTCGAACAGGGTGCGCACCGGCACCGTTGCGTCCAGCGAAACGCCCAACCGGGCCGTGACCTGAGTGGCGATCAGCGAGTTTCCGCCGAGTTCGAAGAAGTCGTCGTCGAGTCCGACCCGCTCGATCCCGAGCACGTCGGCGAAGGTCGAGGCGATCGCCTCCTCCACCGGATTGGTCGGGGCACGGTATGCCTTCGCCGCGAACACGGGCGCCGGCAGCGCCTTTCGGTCCAGCTTGCCGACCGGGGTACGCGGAACCTCGTCGAGGACCATGATCACCGACGGAACCATGTGCTGGGCGAGCGACTGTCCGAGAACGGATTTGAGTGATTCGACGTCGACCTCGACGCCGTCCTCCGGCAACACGTACGACACCAGGGTGCTGACGCCGCCGGCGCCGGAGTGCCCCATGGTGACCGCGAACTCGATGCCCGACTGCGCGGTGAGCAGGGAGTCGACCTCGCCCAGTTCGACGCGGAAGCCGCGCACCTTGACCTGGAAGTCCGAGCGCCCGACGTAGTCGAGGTCGCCGGTGTCGGTCCACCGGACCAGGTCACCGGTGCGGTACATCCGCCCGCCCGGCTCGCCGAACGGATCCGCGACGAAGCGGTCCGACGTGAGATCCGGGCGCCCGCGGTAGCCGCGGGCGAGGCTGGAGCCGCCGATGTACAGCTCGCCGACGACGCCGTCGGGCACGGGCTGCATGCGGGTGTCGAGCACCAGCGCCCGCACGCCGCACACCGGCTTGCCGATGGTGATGGGCTGGCCGGGAATCATCGGTTCGGTGAAGGAGACGACGATGGTCGTCTCGGTGGGGCCGTACCCGTTGAGGAACTCTCGGTTGCCACCCCACCGGGCCACCAGGTCGGGCGTGCACGCCTCGCCGCCGACACCGATCATGCCCAGGTCGGGCAGTCCGGACGGGTCCACTGACGACAGCGTGGTCGGCGTCATCATCGCGTGCGTCACCCGCTCACCACGCAGCAGGTCCGCCAGCTCCGTGCCGCCGTAGACGGTCGTCGGGGCGATCACCAGGCACGCACCCGCCATCGCGGCGAGCAGCATCTCGTTGATGGAGATGTCGAAGCTCGGCGACGCGAAGTGCAGCACCCGCGACTGCGGGGTCACCAGGGTGGCGCGACGCTGGAACTCCACGAAGTCGGCCAGGCCGACGTGGGTGACCACGACGCCCTTGGGCTTTCCGGTGGAACCGGAGGTGTAGATGACCCAGGCCGGCTGCTCGAGCCGGACCGGCCTGATCCGATCAGCGTCCGTGACCGGCGCCGGCGAGGACTCGGACAACTGGGCGACGAAGTCGCCGTCGTCGAGCACGAGCCACTGCACCGAACCCGGCAGCGCATCGACGAACTGCCCGGCAGTGACACCGACGACGACCTCCGAATCGGAGACCATGTGCTCGATCCGGTCGGCCGGGTAGCTCGGGTCGATCGGCACGTAGGCGGCACCGGTCTTCGCCACCGCCCAGACCGAGAGCACCGACTCCACCGAACGGGGCAGCGCCATCGCGACGACGGACTCCGGGCCAGCGCCGCGGGCGATCAGAATCCGAGCCAGCCGCGACGACTCCTCGTCGAGCTCACGGTAGGTGAGCGATCGTCCGTCGGCGACGAGGGCGACCGCCGAGGGATCCCGTCCCGCCGCGGCGGCGAGGAGTTCGGGCAGGGTCTGCGGCTCGGTCTCGCCGGCGCCGATCCTGCTCGCGAGTTCGGCCCGCTCGGCCGGGGACAGGATCTCGATGTCCCCCACCGGAACGTTCGCACCCGCGACGATCGACTCGAGCACCCGGACGAACCGAGCGACGAAGCCCTCGATCGTCGCGGCGTCGAACAGGTCTGTCGCATAGGTGAAGCTGCCCCGGATTCCCGTCGGCGCGCTCTCGCCGTCGAAGGTCTCGGAGAGGTTCACCTGCAGGTCCAGGCGGGCAACCTTCGGGTCGACGTCCAGGGCCTCGACCCGCAGGCTCGGCAGTTCCAGGGTGGTCTGGCCCATGTTCTGCATCGACAACGCGACCTGGAACAGCGGCGTCCGGGACTGTGAGCGCTCGGGGCTGAGCACCTCGACGAGCCGCTCGAACGGGACGTCGGCGTTCGCAAAGGCGGACAGGTCCACTTCCCGGGTGGCCGCGAGGAACTCGGCGAACGAACGCGCCGGCGCCACCTCGGTTCGGAGCACCAGGGTGTTGACGAACATGCCGACCAGATCGTCGAGCGCCGCCTCGCCGCGACCCGCGACCGGCGTGCCGATCGCGATGTCCTCGGTCCCGCTCAGCCGTGCCATCAGCACGGCCAGCGCGGAGTGCAACACCATGAACATCGTCGCGTTGTGGTTGCGTGCGAGTTCGATCAGCGCGCGGTGCAGTTCCACGTCGACAGCGAACTCGACCGTGTCACCGATGTGCGAGGCGACCATCGGCCGGACCCGGTCGGCGGGCAGGTCCAACTGGACCGGCACGTCCTCGAGGGTCTGCGTCCAGTACGAGATCTGCTGGGCGACGAGCGAATCCGGGTTGCCCTCGGACCCGAGTGCCTCCCGCTGCCACAGCGCGAAGTCCGCGTACTGCACGGCCAGCGGTTCCCATCCGGGCAGCTCGCCCGCAGCCCTGGCTGCGTACGCGATCATCACGTCCCGGGTCAGCGGACGGATGGAGAAGCCGTCGCCCGCGATGTGGTGGACCACCAGCACGAGCACGTGCTCGTCGGTTCCCGCCACCGAGAACAGGACCGCGCGCACCGGCACCGCGGCCGTGACGTCGAAGCCCTCCGTCGCGACCGCGACCACGCGCTCGAGCACGTCGTCCTCGGCGATCTCGACCGTGGTCAACTCCAGCGTTGCGGACGAGGCGGGCAGGATCACCTGATGCCCGGTGCCGTCGAGCGCCGGGTACACCGTGCGCAGCACCTCGTGCCGTGCGACCAGGTCGCCGATCGCCGCCCGCAGCGCTTCGACGTCCAGTTCGCCGGTCAGGCGGACCGCCACCGGAATGTTGCTGGCCGCGGAGGTCGTGTCGAACTGGTTGATGAACCACATCCGCTGCTGCGCCAGCGACAGCGGGATCGCGTCCGGGCGCGGCTTGGCCACCAGTGCGACCCGGCCACCCGACCCGGCATGGGTCTGCAGACGGGCCGCGAGCGCCGCCACCGTGGAGGCCTCGAACAGCTCACGGACCGGCACCCGGGTGTCGAGTGCCGCACCGATCCGGGCCATCAGCTGCGTCGCGACCAGCGAGTTGCCGCCGAGCTCGAAGAAGTCGTCGTCCAAGCCGACCTGCGGGGCGCCGAGGACCTCACCGAATACGTCGGCGACGACCTGCTCGACCGGCGTCGTCGGCGCACGGAACGTCTTCGACTCGAAGACGGGTGCCGGCAACGCCTTCCGGTCCAGCTTGCCGCTCGAGTTCAGCGGGAACGCCTCGAGCACCATCAGTGCCGCCGGCACCATGTACGCGGGCAGGGAGTGCCCCAGCGCGCTGCGCAGCTCGTCGACGTCGAGGTCTGCACCCGCCGACGGCACGACGTAGCCGACCAGCTGGTCGCCGGTGGGCGTAGCCGCGACGACCGCGACCGACTGGCTGATCGAGGGATGCGCCAGCAGGGCGGTCTCGATCTCGCCGAGCTCGATGCGCTGTCCACGGAACTTCACCTGGAAGTCGGTGCGCCCGATGTAGTTCAGTTCGCCCGTGGCGTCCCAGGTGACCAGGTCGCCGGTGCGGTACATCCGCTCGCCGATCGCGGAGAACGGGTTGGCCACGAACCGGTCCGAGGTCAGGTCCACCCGGCCGTAGTAGCCGCGCGCCAACTGCACGCCGCCGAGGTACAGCTCGCCGGGAACTCCGACGGGGACCGGCCGCAACCGGGAATCGAGCACGAAGACCTGCGAGTTCCACTCCGGTCGGCCGATCGACACCGATCCGCTCGCGGCGGTGCCGGTCACGTCGGCGTAGGTGATCGAGACCGCGGCCTCGGTCGGTCCGTACAGGTTGTGCAGCCGGGCACCGGTGATGCCCTCGAAGCTGTGGACGGTCTCCGCCGGCAGGGCCTCACCGATGGCGAACACGTGCCGCAGGGACGACAACTCCGCGACGGGTGCGCCCGAGGTGGCGGCCGCGCGGCGATCCGAGGACACGACGTCGGAGAACACCGTCAACATCGACGGCACGAAGTCCGTGATCGTCACGCCCAGGTCGCTGATCGTGTCCGCGACGTAGCCCGGGTCGCGGTGACCGTCCGGCGTCGCCACCACCAGGTGGGCACCGACCCGCAGCGGCAGGAAGTAGCCCCACAGCGAGACGTCGAAGGTCGTCGCCGTCTTCTGCAGGTAGACGTCCGAGGACTCGAATCCGTACTCGGCCTGCATCCAGGCCATCTGGTTCACGATCGCGGCGTGCGGCACGGCCACGCCCTTGGGCTTGCCGGTCGAACCCGAGGTGAAGATGACGTAGGCCGGGTGGTGGGGCCGCAGCACCCCCGCGCGGTCCGCGTCGGTGACCGGCGCCGCCGAGTAGCCCGACACGTCCACCGTGTCGATGCACAGGACAGACCTGTCCCCTGGAACCTCGAATTCCTCTCGCGCAGCGGTCAGCACACACACCGGTGCCGCGGTGTCCAGGATGTGTCCGATCCGGTCGACCGGATGGTCCGGATCGACCGGCACGTAGGCGCCACCGGCCTCGATCACGGCGTACATCCCGACCACCAGGTCGAGCGAACGCCGAACGGCCAACGCCACCAACGACTCCGGGCCGACGCCCTGCCCGATCAGCATCCGGGCGAGCCGGTTGACGCGATCCGCCAGCTCCGCATAGGTCAGCGACTCGCCCTCGTACGTCACCGCCGTCGCGTCCGGCGACGCCAGCACCTGACGGTCGAACGCGTCGAGAAGCAGTTCACCGGCATCGACCGGGTGCGCCGAGTCGTTCCACTCGACCAGCACCCGCTCGAGCTCGCGCGCCTCGAGCAGCGTGAAGTCCCCGACCGGCCGCTCGGGAGCGGTCGCGACGGCCTCGAGCACGCGGACGAAGCGGTGTCCGAACGACTCCATCGCGGTCGCCTCGTCGAACAGGTCCGTCGCGTAGGTAAGTGCGACCGTCATCCCGGCGGCCGCGCCCGCATCCGCGGGTGTTTCCACGAAGGTCCACTGCATGTCGAACTTCGCGACCTGCGGGTCGAAGTCGACCGCACTGACGCTCAGCTCCGGCAGCTCCACGGCGGTCTGGCCGTGGTTCTGGAAGAACATGGCGAACTGGAACAGCGGATGCCGGGCCTGCGAGCGTGCCGGGTTGAGCACCTCCACCAGCCGCTCGAACGGCACGTCGGCATTCCCGAATGCGCCGAGGTCGCTTGCACGAACCCGAGACAGCAGACCGGCGAAGGACTCCGCCGTGTCGACCTCGGTCCGCAGCACGAGGGTGTTGACGAACATGCCGACGACATCGTCGATCGCCGCCTCGCCGCGGCCCGCGACCGGGGTACCGATCGCGATGTCGGACGTGCCCGACAGCCGGGCCAGCAGCACGGCCGCCGCCGTGTGCATCACCATGAACAACGACGTGTTGTTCTCCTTGGCAATGGCATTGAGCTGTGCCAGCAGGGCGGGTTCGATTGCGAACCGCCGCGTCTGCCCCTGGTTGGTGGCGACGGCGGGCCGCGGCCGATCGCTCGGCACGTCGAGCTGGGCCGGCAGTCCCGCCAGCTCACCACGCCAGTAGTCGAGCTGGCGGGAGATGGTCGACTGCGGGTCGTCCTCGGACCCGAGCACCTCACGCTGCCAGAGCGCGTAGTCGGCGTACTGCACGGGCAGTTCCGACCATCCGGGAGCGTCGCCGGCCCGCCTGGCGGTGTAGGCGGTCATGATGTCGCGAACGAACGGCGTGATCGACGCACCGTCGGCCGCGATGTGGTGCACCACGGCGGCGAGCACGAACTCGGTGCCGTCGGGTCGTTCCGCCGGCTCCACTCCTGGCTCGTCGACCTGGAAGAGGCTGATCCGCACCGGGACCTCGACCGTGACGTCGAACTGCGTGGTGCCGAGTTCGTAGAGGCGCTGGGGCAGTTCGTCGGCGGCGATCCGAATCGGGATCAGCTCGCCGGTCACCGTCTCCGGCGCCTCGATCACCTGGATCGGGCCGTCGGCCGTCTCGGGGTAGCGGGTCCGCAGCGACTCGTGCCGCGCGACGACGTCCGCCAGCGCGACCTCCATCGCGGCGAGGTCGAGCTCGCCGGAGAGCCGGATCGCCATCGGAATGTTGTTGATCGAGGACTCGGTGTCGAACCGGTTCAGGAACCACATCCGGCGCTGCGCCAACGACAGCGGGAGCTGCTCCGGCCGAGCCTGGGCCACCAGCGCCGGACGGGCGCCGCTGCCGGCGAGGCCGTCGACGACAACCGCGAGCGCGGCGACGGTCGAGGCCTCGAACAGCGTCCGCACCGGCACCTTGGCGTCGAGAGCCGCACCGATCCGGGCCACGACCTGCGCGGCGATCAGCGAGTTGCCGCCCAGCTCGAAGAAGTCGTCGTCGAGGCCGACCCGGTCGAGCCCGAGCACCTCGGCGAACACGCCTGCGACGATCTCCTCGGCGGCCGTCTCGGGGGCGCGGTACTCGCGCGCCTGAACCACCGGCGCCGGCAACGACTTCCGGTCGAGCTTGCCGTTCGCGGTCAGCGGGATCTCGTCGAGCACGACGAACGCCGACGGCACCATGTACTCCGGCAGCGCCGTCGCGGCGCCGTCGCGCACCGCGGCGACGTCGAGGTCCGACCCGCCCGGCACCACGTAGGCGACGAGCACCGGGTTGCCGGGGGTGTCCTCGCGGACGATGACCGCGACCTGCGCGACCGAGTCCTGTGCCAGCACGGCCGCCTCGATCTCGCCGAGCTCGATACGGAAGCCGCGCACCTTCACCTGGTCGTCCGCCCGACCTAGGTACTCGAGCTCACCCTCGCCGCTCCACCGCGCGAGGTCGCCCGAGCGGTACAGCAGTCCCGACCCGAACGGGTCGGCGACGAACCGGCCCGCGGTGAGCGCAGGCTGACCCAGGTAGCCGCGCGCCAACTGCACACCGGCGACGTACATCTCGCCCGGCACACCCACCGGCGCGGGCTGCAGGCGCTCGTCGAGCACGTAGACCCGCAGACCGTCGATCGCCTGGCCGACGATGCTCGCGGAGGCCTCGGCCGCCGTCTCGGCATCGATCCTGCGGTACGACACGTGCACCGTGGTCTCGGTGATGCCGTACATGTTCACCAGCGAGGGAGCGGTGTCCGGGTGGCGGTCGTACCAGTCGCTCAGGCGGCGCAGCTCGAGCGCCTCGCCACCGAAGACCACGTACCGCAACGCCAGATCCGCCGGCGTCTGCCGATCGGCCTCCGCCAACTGGTAGAACGCCGACGGGGTCTGGTTGAGCACCGTCACCCGCTCACGCGCCAGCAGTTCCAGGAACTGCTCCGGCGACCGCGAGGTGTAGTAGTCGACGACCACCAGCGTGCCGCCGTAGAGCAGCGGGCCCCACAGCTCCCACACCGAGAAGTCGAACGCGTAGCTGTGGAACATCGTCCACACGTCGGAGGAGTCGAAGCCGAAGCGCCGCTCCGTGTTCCGCATGAGTCGGGTCACGGTGCGGTGCGGGACCTGCACGCCCTTCGGGCGCCCGGTCGAACCGGAGGTGTAGATCACGTACGCGACGTTGTCCGCTCGCAGCGGAGCCGCCCGCTCGGCATCGGGGACCGGCGCCGCCGAGACCCCGGACAGGTCCACGGTGTCCAGCTCGATCACCGCGAGGGTGTCGGGGAACACGACCGTGCTGTTCGACTCCGCGACAACGCAGACCGGTGCCGCGTCGGAGAGCATGTACTCGATGCGATCCGCCGGGTACGTCGGATCGACGGGCAGGTAACCGCCGCCCGCCTTGAGCACCGCCAGCAGCGCGACCACCAGATCGAGCGAGCGCGGCAACGCCACCGCGGCGAGGGTCTCGGGTCCGACACCGGACTCGATCAGCTTGCGCGCCAGGCGATTCGTGCGCTCGTCGAGCTCGCTGTAGGTCAGCTGCCCGTCGCCGAAGCGCACCGCGACGTGGTCGGGGAAGCGGGACGCGGCGGTACCGAACCACTCGACCAGGGTGCCGTCGACACCCGCGTCCGGCCCCGCGACCGGCCATTCCTCGAGCACGTGGCGGCGCTCGGTGTCCGAGAGCAGGTCGACGTCGCCGACCGTTCCGGCCGGGTCGGCGGTCACCGCGTCGAGCAGTCGCACGAATCGCTGTGCGAAGGCGTGCATCGTCGAGTCGTCGAAGAGGTCGGTGGCATAGGTCAGTTCTGCCGTCATACCCGCCGGCGCGCCGTCGTCGGAGAACGTCTCCGCCATCGTCACCTGGAGGTCGAACTTCGCCACCCGGGCGTCGATCTCGACGCCACTCACGGTCAGACCGGGCAGTTCGAGCGTCGGCACGTCCATGTTCTGGAAGGTCAGTGCCACCTGGAAGAGCGGGTGCCGCGCTTGCGATCGCGCCGGGCTGAGCACCTCCACGAGCCGCTCGAACGGAACGTCCGTGTTGGCGAAGGCCGCGACGTCGACCGAACGGGTCTGTCCGAGAATCTCCTCGAAGCTCGCGCCGGAATCGACCTGAGTGCGCAGCACCAGGGTGCCGACGAACATACCGACGAGATCGTCGAGCGCGGCCTCGCCGCGTCCCGCGACCGGCGCACCGATCGCGATGTCGGAGGTACCCGACAGCCGCGCCAGCAGCACCGACAGCGCCGCGTGCACGACCATGAACAGGGTGGCGCCCTGACCACGAGCCAGACCGCTGAGGTCGCGATGCAGGTCGGCGTCGATCTCGAATCGGTGCGCCGCTCCGCGATAGGACGCCACCGCCGGACGCTGCCGGTCACTCGGCAGATCCAGCTGGTCCGGCAGCCCGGCCAGCGTGTCCGACCAGTACTGCAGCTGGGTGGACACCAGCGACTGCGGGTCGTCCTCGGACCCGAGCACCTCGCGCTGCCACAGCGCGAAGTCCGCGTACTGCACCGGCAGCGGCGACCAGGCAGGCGCCGCACCCGCGGCGTGGGCCGCGTACGCGGTCATCACGTCCCGCACCAGCGGGCCCATCGACCAGCCGTCCGCACTGATGTGATGCACGACGAAGACCAGCACGAGCTCGGTCTCGGAGATCTGCAGCAGCCGCACGCGCAACGGCACCTGCTCGGTGACGTCGAACCCGGTCGCCGCTTCGCGCACGAGCTCACCGAGGACGTCGTCCTCGGTCACCGCGGTCGGCGTGAGGTCGGGCATCGCCTGTGCGACGGGGACGATCACCTGAACCGGGCCGTCGGCCGTGTCCGGGTACACCGTCCGCAGGGCCTCGTGGCGGTCGAGCAGGTCGGCGATCGCATCGCGCAGCGCTGCGGCGTCGACCGATCCGCTCAGTCGCACCGCCACCGGGATGTTGTTCATCGCGGACTCGGTGTCGAACTGGTTGAGGAACCACATGCGCGACTGAGCCGGGGAGAGCGGGATCCGCTCGGGCCGCGGACCGGCGGACAGGGCCACGACCGCGCCCCCACCCGCGAGGTCACCGACGGACGCGGAGACGGCGGCGACGGTGGACGCCTCGAACAGCGTCCGCACCGGCACCTTGGCGTCGAGAGCCGCACCGATCCGGGCCACGACCTGCGCGGCGATCAGCGAGTTGCCGCCCAGCTCGAAGAAGTCGTCGTCGAGGCCGACCCGGTCGAGCCCGAGGACCTCGGCGAACACGCCGGCGACGATCTCCTCGGTGACGGTGACCGGCGCACGGAACTCACGTACCTCGGCTGCCGGCGCGGGCAACGCCCGGCGATCGAGCTTGCCGTTCGCGGTCAGCGGGATCTCGTCGAGCACGACGAACGCCGACGGCACCATGTACTCCGGCAACGCCGCCGCGGCGGAGTCGCGGACGGCCGAAACATCCACCGCCACACCGTCTGCAGGCACCAGGTAGGCCACCAGCCGCACACTGCCCGGCGTGTCCTCACGCACGATGACCGCCGCCTGGGCCACCGAGTCCGGTGCCAGCACGGCCGCTTCGATCTCGCCGAGCTCGATACGGAAGCCGCGCACCTTCACCTGGTCGTCCGCACGACCTAGGTACTCGAGCTCGCCGTCACGGTTCCAGCGGGCGAGGTCGCCCGAGCGGTACAGGGCGGACCCCTGCGGGTCGAACGGGTTCGCCACGAACCGGCCCGCGGTGAGCGCGGGCTGACCCAGGTAGCCGCGCGCCAACTGCACACCGGCGACGTACATCTCGCCGGGCACGCCGACCGGGACCGGACGCATCCGGGTGTCGAGGACGAACACCTGCAGACCGGCGATCGCCTGGCCGACGAGGCTGCCCGACGCGGTCGCGGCGGTGCGCTCGTCGAGACGACGGTGCGAGACGTGCACCGTGGTCTCGGTGATGCCGTACATGTTCACCAGCACCGGTGCATCGGCACGACGGGAATACCAGTCACCGAGCCGGCGCAGCTCGAGCGCCTCGCCACCGAAGACCACGTACCGCAACGCCAGATCCGCCGGCGTCTGCCGATCGGCCTCCGCCAACTGGTAGAACGCCGACGGGGTCTGGTTGAGCACCGTCACCCGCTCACGCGCCAGCAGTTCCAGGAACTGCTCCGGCGACCGCGAGGTGTAGTAGTCGACGACCACCAGCGTGCCGCCGTAGAGCAGCGGGCCCCACAGCTCCCACACCGAGAAGTCGAACGCGTAGCTGTGGAACATCGTCCACACGTCGGAGGAGTCGAAGCCGAACTCCGACTCCGTGTTCGACATCAACCGGCCCACGGTGCGGTGCGGGACCTGCACGCCCTTCGGGCGCCCGGTCGAACCGGAGGTGTAGATCACGTACGCGACGTTCTCCGGCCGCAGCGGAGCCAGCCGGTCGGCATCGGAGACCGGTGCCGCGGCGACCGAGGACAGGTCCACTGCGTCCAGCTCGATCACCGGAAGTCCGGCGGGCAAATCGATCTCGCGACCGCCCCAGGTCAGCACGCAGACCGGTGCCGCGTCGGAGAGCATGTACTCGATGCGATCCGCCGGGTACGTCGGATCGACGGGCAGGTAACCGCCGCCCGCCTTGAGCACCGCCAGCAGCGCGACCACCAGGTCGGCGCTGCGCGGCAACGCCACCGCCACCAGCGACTCCGGGCCCACGCCGGCTTCGATCATCACACGAGCGAGGCGGTTGGCACGCTCGTCCAGTTCCCGGTAGGTCACCGCGGTGTCCTCGAACCGGACGGCGACCGCGTCGTCGCGACGGGCCGCGACCGACTCGAACCACTCGACCAGGGTCCGGTCGACGCCGACGTCGGAACCCGCCGAGTTCCACTGCGCCAACACGTGATCGAGCTCGTCCGCATCGAGAAGTGCAATGTCGCCGACGGGAGCGGCCGGATCGGCGACGACGGACTCGAGCACCCGCCGGAAGCGTGCCTCGAACTCGCGCATCGACTCCGCGTCGAACAGATCGGTCGCGTAGGTCAGCTCCGCGGTGAGACCGGCGTCGCCGTCGCTGGACTCGGTCAGGTTCACCTGGAGGTCGAACTTGGACACCTGCTCGTCGTACTCGAGCGCGCGAATGCTCAGACCCGGCAGTTCCAGATCCGTCCGGCCCTGGTTCTGGAGCGAGAGGACCACCTGGAAGAGGGGGTGCCGCGCCTGCGACCGTGCCGGGCTGAGCACCTCCACGAGGCGCTCGAACGGCACGTCGGCGTTCCCGAAAGCGCCCAGGTCGTTCTCGCGTGCCTGCGACAGGATCTCGGTGAACGGGCGGGCGATGTCCACCTCGGTGCGCAGCACCAGCGTGTTGACGAACATGCCGACCAGGTCGTCGAGCGCGGCCTCGCCGCGGCCGGCGACCGGCGTGCCGACGGCGATGTCGGAGGTGCCCGACAGCCGCGCCAGCAGCACCGACAGCGCCGCGTGCAGGACCATGAACAGGGAGGCGCCCTGCGCGCGCGCGAGTTCACCGAGCGCCCGGTGCAGTTCCGCGTCGATCTCGAACCGATGCATCGCGCCGCGGTACGACGCCACCGCCGGGCGGGTCCGATCGCTCGGCAGGTCCAGCTGGTCGGGCAACCCGGCCAGCGTTCGCGTCCAGTACGAGAGCTGTTCTGCGGCCACCGACTCCGGGTCGTCCTCGGACCCGAGGATCTCGCGCTGCCAGAGCGCGTAGTCCGCGTACTGCACCGGCAGCGGCGACCACGCGGGCGCCGTGCCCGCGGCACGCGCCGCGTACGCGGCCATCACGTCACGGGCCATCGGAGCCATCGACCAGCCGTCGGCACTGATGTGGTGCACCACCATCGCCAGCACGAACTCGGTACCGGAGGTCTGCAGCAGCGACACCCGCAGCGGCGCCTGCTCGGTCACGTCGAAACCGGTCGAGAAGAACTCGACGAGAGTGCCCAGCAGGTCCGATTCGGCCACCGGGACGGGGGCGAGGGTCGGCGCCACCTCGTCGGCGGGAAGCACGATCTGCTGCGCGCCGGAGTCGGTGTCCGGGAACACCGTTCGCAGCGCCTCGTGACGACCGATCACGTCGGCGACCGCCCGTTCGAGCGCCTCGACGTCCAGTTCGCCCGACATCGCGATCGCGAGCGGCAGGTTGTACGCGACCGACTCCGGGTCGAACCGGTTGAGGAACCACATGCGCTGCTGTGCGGGCGAGAGCGGAACCCGCTCCGGGCGCTCGCCCGCGGTCAGTGCAGGCCGGCGGCGGCCGGTGTACGACTCGAGCCGCGCGGCGAGGTCGGCGACCGTGGGCGCCTCGAAGAGAACTCGCACCGGGACGGTCGCATCGAGTGCGGCGCCGAGTCGGGCAGTCACCTGGGTGCCGATCAGCGAGTTGCCGCCGAGTTCGAAGAAGTCGTCGTCGATGCCCACCCGCTCGAGGCCGAGCACGTCGGCGAACACCTCGGCGACGATCGACTCGTGCTGCGTCGACGGAGTGCGATAGGCACGCACCTCGAAAACGGGTTCCGGCAATGCCTTCCGGTCGAGCTTGCCGACCGGCGTGAGCGGAACGGTGTCGAGGACCATGATCGAGGACGGCACCATGTGGGCGGGCAGGATCTTCGCCGCCGACTCACGGATCGCGGGGACGTCCAGGTCGGCGCCGTCCGCCCCGTGCAGGTAGGACACCAGGGAGGTGACACCGGCGGCACTGTGGTGCCCGACCGTCACCGCGAAGTCGACCCCCGGCTGCGCCGCGAGCACCGCGTCGATCTCACCGAGCTCGATGCGGAATCCTCGGACCTTCACCTGGAAGTCCGATCGGCCCAGGTACTCGATCTCGCGGTCCGCGGTCCAGCGCGCGAGGTCGCCGGTGCGGTACATCCGCTGCCCCGGCTCACCGAACGGATCGGCCACGAAGCGTTCGGCGGTCAGGTCCGGACGACCCCGGTAGGCCCGGGCGAGGCCGGCGCCCACCACGTACAGCTCGCCGACCACTCCCGCCGGCACCGGATGCAGCCGGCCGTCGAGCACCAGCGCGCCGATACCTGCGACCGGACCGCCGATCGTCACCGGCATGCCGGCGGTCAGCACGTCGGTGCTGGTGGCGAGGACGGTCGACTCGGTCGGACCGTAGGCGTTGATGAATCGCCGACCTGCCGACCACCGCGCCATCAGCTCGGGCGGACACGCCTCACCGGCAACCATCAGTGTCGCGAACTCGTCGAGCCCGGTGGGGTCCATCGTCGCGAGCGCGCCCGGGGTGATCATGGCGTGGGTCACCCGCTGCTCGCGCAGCAGGTTCGTCAGCTCCACGCCGCCGAACACGTCGGAGGGCACGACCACCATGGTGGCGCCCGACCCGAACGCCATCAGCGCCTCGTACACCGCGACGTCGAAACTCGGTGAGGCCACGTGCAGCGAACGTGATCCGGGCACCAGCCGGTAGTGGTGCTTCTGGTGCTCGACGACGTTGGCAAGGCCGGCGTGGGTGACCACGACACCCTTCGGCCTACCCGTCGACCCCGAGGTGTAGATGACGTAGGCGGGGTGCGCAAGCCGCAGCGGTGCGATCCGGTCGGCGTCGGACACCGGTGCCGCGGAGACCGCCGCGCAGCGGTCGACCAGGTCGGCATCGTCGATCGAGAGCCAGTGCAGGTCGGCCGGCAGCCGCTCGGCGAAGTCGGCGACCGTGACACCGATCACCGCCCCACTGTCGGAGACCATGTGCGACACCCGCTCGGCCGGGTACTTCGGGTCGACGGGCACGAACGCCGCACCGGTCTTCGTGACCGCCCACACCGCGACGACGGACTCGATCGAGCGGGGAATAGCCACGGCCACAGTAGATTCCGGTCCAGCGCCCTCGGCGATCAGGACCCGGGCCAGGCGCGAGGAGCGTTCGTCGAGTTCGCGGTAGGTGAGCTCGCGGCCGCCCGCACCGACCAGCGCGACCGCGTCGGGATCGATCGCCGCCCCGGCGACGAAGATCTCGGCCATCGTCTGCGGCCACGGCAGCGTCGACGGCACCGACGGCATGACTCCGCCCCACCGGTCGGACAGGTCGACCAGCTCGCCCGGCTCGAGAATCTCGACGTCACCGACCGGCACTCCGGGCGTCGTGACGACGGCATCAAGGATCCTGACGAAGCGCTCGGCGAAGCCGTTCACGGTCGCCTCGTCGAGAAGGTCCTTCGCGTAGATGAACTCGGCGGAGACACTCTCGCGCGCGCCGGTGCCCCCCGGCCGGTCGGAGATCGTCAGCTGCAGATCGAACTTCGACACGTCGACCCGGACCTCGTCCGCCGACACGGTCAGACCGGGCAGTTCGACCTCGGCCCGGTCCATGTTCTCGAACGACAGCACCACTTGGAACAGTGGATGGCGGGCGGTCGAGCGCGCCGGGTTGAGCACCTGCACCAGTCGCTCGAACGGGACGTCGGCATGACCGAAGGCCGCGAGATCGTCCTCGCGCACCTGGCTCAGCAGGTCGGTGAACGACGCGTTCGGATCCACCTGGGTGCGCAACACCAGGGTGTTGACGAACATGCCGACGAGGTTGTCGAGCGCCTGCTCCCCGCGACCGGCCACGACCGTGCCCACCGCGATGTCGGAGGTTCCGCTCAGCCGGGAGAGCAGCACCGTCAGTGCGGCGTGCGTCACCATGAACGGTGTGACGCCCTGCGAGCGTGCGTACCCGACGAGCGCCTCGTAGGTGCTCGCGGGAATCTCGAACGACGACCGGCCGCCCTCGAAGGACTGGATCGCCGGGCGCGGACGGTCCGCGGGCAGGTCGAGCTGGTCGGGAAGGCCGGCCAGGGCGGTCCGCCAGAAGTCGATCTGCTTGGCGGACAACGAATCCTGGTCGTCCTCGGCGCCGAGCTGTTCACGCTGCCAGAGGGTGTAGTCGGCATACTGGACGGGGAGCGGGTCCCAGGCCGGGGCCACCCCCTCCGCCCGTGCGGTGTACGCCGCGACGACGTCGCGGGCGAGCACCGACAGCGAGATGCCGTCTGCGGCGATGTGGTGCACGACCATCGCGACCGCGAACTCCGGGCGGTCGGCAGGCTGCGCCGCAGTCCTCGCCACCTCGAACACCCGGATACGGATCGGGATCTGCGTGGTGACGTCGAATCCGGCCACGGCGAACTCGGCGAGCCGCGACGCCAGATCCTGCTCGTCGACCGGTTCGGCAGCGGTCGACAGGTCGAGTTCGTGGCTGGGCACGACGACCTGGTGCGCACCGTGCTCGGAGTCGGGGAAGACGGTGCGCAGGGACTCGTGCCGCTCGAGCACGTCGGCGAGGGCGGACGTCAAGGCCGCCTCGTCGACGTCGCCGGCCAGCCGCACGACGAACGGCAGGTTGTACGTGCCTGCCGCGGGATCGAACTGGTTGAGGAACCACATGCGCTGCTGCGCGAGCGAGAGCGGCACAGTTTCGGGCCGGGGACGGGCCACCAGCGCGATCCCGGAATCGGTTGTTCCGGAGAGCGATTCGATCCGCGCGGCGATACCGGCGACGGTCGGCGCCTCGAACAGCATCCGCACACCGATCCGGGCGCCGAACGCCGCACCGATGCGCGAGACCACCTGGTTGGCGATCAGGGAGTTGCCGCCGAGCTCGAAGAAGCTGTCGTCGGCCCCGACCCGGTCGAGCCCGAGGACGTCGGCGAAGATGCCGGCCACCATCTGCTCGGAAAGGCTTCGAGGAGCGCGGAAGACGCCGTCGCGAGGAGTCAGCACCGGAACCGGCAGAGCCTTGCGATCGAGCTTGCCCGAGGCGTTGAGCGGGAACTCCGCGAGAACCACCACTGCCGCCGGGACCATGTACGCCGGCAGCGACCGCATCACGGCGGAACGCACGGCCTCCGGCTCGACGACGGCACCGGGCGCGGGGACGACGTACCCGATCAGCTGCTCGCCGGCCTGCGGGTCCGCCCGCACGACCACCACCGACTGTGCGACCTCGGCGAGGTCGAGCATCGCGGTCTCGATCTCCCCGAGTTCGATTCGCAGTCCACGCAGCTTGACCTGGAAGTCGGTACGACCGACGTACTCGATTTCGCCGGACTCGTTCCACGACACCAGGTCTCCGGTGCGGTACATCCGCGCACCGGTGTCGGAGAAGGGATTGGCCACGAAGCGGTCCGCGGTCAGGTCGCTTCGTCCGACGTACCCGCGAGCCAGCTGCACGCCGGCCAGGTACAGCTCACCCTCGACCCCGGCCGGTACCGGTCGCAGCCGGGAGTCCAGCACGTACACCTGGGTGTTCCACACCGGCGCACCGATCGGCACGGCGGCGGTGTCCGCCTCGGTGACCTCGTGGAACGTGACGTCGACCGCGGCTTCCGTGGGGCCGTACAGGTTGTGCAACCGCACCTGCGGAAGGACCTCACGCAGCCGATCCGCGGTGTCGGCGGGCAGCGCCTCACCCGAGGCGAACACCTGCCGGAGCGACGACGCCTGCGCGGCAGTTCCGGCCGCTTCGCTCGCGTACGCCGCGAACACCGCCAACATGGACGGGACGAAGTGTGCGGTCGTCACCGACTCGTCCGCCATGACCTGCGCCAGGTATGCCGGATCCCGGTGCCCGTCCGGCACTGCAATGGTCAGCCGAGCGCCGATCTGCAACGGCCAGAACAACTCCCACACCGAGACGTCGAACGTCACCGGCGTCTTCTGCAACACCACGTCGTCGGCACCGAGGCCGTACTCGGCCTGCATCCACTCCAGCCGGTTCACGATCGCGCGATGGCTGACCGCGACACCCTTCGGCCGGCCCGTCGACCCCGACGTGAAGATGACGTATGCCGTGTTGTCCGGCGACAGCGCCGACACCCGCTCCGCGTCGGCGATCGATCCCGCGGGGTACCCCGACAGATCGAGGGCGTCCACGAAGAGGACAGACTCGTCCCCCGACACCTCGAGGCCGTCCCGTGATGTGGACAGCACACAGGCCGGGGCGGCCGTGTCGAGGATGTGCCCCACCCGCTCCGCGGGCTGGTCCGGATCGATCGGCACGTAGGCGCCGCCTGCGGCGAGTACCGCGTACACGCCCACCAGCAGGTCCATCGACCGCCGCATCCCCAGCGCCACCAGGGACTCCGGGCCGACTCCCATCGAAATAAGGTGCCGCGCAAGTCGATTCACCCGCGCATCGAACTCCGCGTAGGTCAGCGACTCGTTCTCGAACGACAGCGCGACAGCGTCGGGGGTCCGCTGCACCTGCGACTCGAACGCGGAGACCAGCGTGCCGTCCTCGACGCGGTGGCCGGTCTCGTTCCAGTCGGTCAGCAGGGTCGCCAACTCGCCGTCCGAGGCGGCACCGAGCTTCCACACCGGTGCCGACTCGTCAGCGGCGAGGAAGCGCTCGAAGTAGTCCAGGAACCGCGAGTGGTGCCGGTGCGCCTCGTCCTGCGTGTACAGATTGGGGTTGGTTTCGAAGTCGACGTGCGTCCTCGTCCCCGCGACGCTCTGGTAGAAGTTCACCGCGAGGTCCTCGACGGTGCCGGTGGAGAGAATGTTGAACTCGCCGAGCACCGGACCGAGGGTGATCTCGTTGTGGAACAGCATGATGTTGACCAGCGGCCCGAGCAGATCACGCGCCATGGCACTCGACGACGCGTCGCGGCGAATGTCCTCGTGCCGGTAACGCTGGTGCCGCAGGGCACCGGCGACCGCGATCTGGACGGCCTTCAGCAGATCCGAAACGGTGGTGTCCATACCGACGTGCAGCCGTAGCGGCACCACGTTGGAGAGCATGCCGCCGGACTGCCGCATGGGTGCGGTCGTGCGCGCGGTGACCGGCAGACTCAGGATCACGTCCTCGGAGTCGGTCAGCTGTGCCAGGTATCCGGCAAATGCGGCGATCAGCATGCCCGCCGGCGACGAAGCGTGCTTCGCCACGGCGGAGGTCAACAGCTCGTTGGCCCCGTCGGACAACGCGGCGCTGGCGATCCCGTTGACGACCGCCGGCGCCGCCGTGCGACTGCTGAGGCTGCTGCCCTCCTCCATGCCCGCGATCCGCTCGGCCCAGTACTCGCGGTCGGCCGCGAACCGGGCGCTCTCCCGGTAGGCCACGTCGGCCTCGTTCAGGGTGCGCAGGCTGCAGGCCTTGGACGGTGCGGGTTCGCGGCCCTCGAGGAGCGCCGAGTACAGCTCGGAGACGCGCATCATGTACGCCATCGCGCCGAAGCCGTCGAGCGCGATGTGATGCACCCGCGAGTACCAGAAGTACCGCTCGTCCTCGAGCTGAAGGAGCGTGGCGCAGATCAGGCGGTCCTCGAGCAAGTCGAGAGGGGCGCCGAATTCGGCACGCATCCACTCGTGCGCGGCCGCCACCGGATCGGCATGGCCGCGGAAGTCCTCGTAACCGACGTGGTCCTCGATCGACAGGTCGATGACCTGGTACGGGGTGCCGTCGACCTCGATCAGGCGCAGGAACCCGGTGCCGAACTCCCGCGACCCGGTCAGGCTGGCCTCGTCGAGCAACTCGACGTCCAGGGGGCCACGGAGGTCGACGTACTGGGCGATGTTGATCGGGACTTCGGGATCGACGTGCTGGGCGTACCACATGCCGAGCTGTGCATGCGACAGCGGGAAAGCCTCGTTCGCCTCCGCCTCGGTGGCGCGGTTCGTGCCGTCGAGTCCGTCGAACGCAGTCGGCTTCAACTCATACCCCTTTTTCTGGAACAACACATTCGTCCCGGTAAACACCCAGGCCCGACGGCCGCCGTAACGAATGCACCAAGGGCTACGACAGGCACGGGGGGCCGAAGACAGATTTCGTCAAGAAGGAATCCGCATCTCGCAGCGGGAAGTGGGCGCGCCGACGGGCGCGCAATCTATCGGCAGGTCATGAGGACGTCACGAACCACACACTCCGTGCGGGCCTGTCCCCGACTGCGCCGCGGTAACTGCATCATCGACTCCGCAGCGGGAACCTGCGTGCGATCATCGTCGATCCATTGTGTACTCACAGATCGCCCTCCCGAAGAACATCACACCGCCCAACCGACGGCGTCCCGACTGCGGACGAGGCAGGGCGCCTACGACCGCAGGAGGCAACTTACCGTGTTGCCGGTCACGTTCGAAGCCTTTTGAACATTCAGTCGACAAGCGTCCAAGTTCGAGACGTTCGAACAACGCCGGTTACCCTCGACCGAACCGCAGGAATCCGAACTCGACCGGATTTGCGCAGGTCAAGGGCTATGGGCGAGCGATGATGTCAGATTGGGCGTTGATCACAGGGAGATTGTGATCTGATCACAGTCCGTGAGGTAGCCTCACGGAACCGTTCGGTTTGCTGGCGAGCAACCCGGTCTGCTATGCCTCGTTCAGGCCCGCAACCCGTCGGTGCCCGAACGCGTCATCACGATATTCGGGACCACCGCCCGTGCGGACAACCTGAGCAGGGCCTCCGCCATCTCGACGACGTCGCCGACCGCGAGCATCTGCTCCGGTGCGATCTGGCCGTGCTTCCACGCGCTCATGTCGGTGTCAACGTACGCCGGCGAGATCGCGGTCGCGCAGACCCCGTTGCCCGACTCCTCGGCGTTGAGAGTCTGCACAAGCGAGATCAACGCCGCCTTGGTCGCCCCGTACACCGCCAGCCCGTGCTCGGCGTAGACCCCGGTGATCGAGGCGAGCGCGATCACCTTCGCGCCGCGGCCGGGGTCTGCGGCAGCTCCGCGCCGGAGCAGCGGCAGGCTCTGCTGCAGCAACATGAACGGCGCCCGTAGGTTCACGTCGAGGGTCTTGTCGAAACGTCGCATCGGGAACTCGGCGACCGGACCCGCGGTCCCGACCCCGGCATTGAGGACGAGGGCCGACATCGCGCCGAATCGGTCCTGGTGCCGCTCCGTGAGCTGGGCGAGGCAGCGGTCGTCGGACAACTCACCCGCCACCGCGTTCACCTCAGGGGCCCCCGCGGCGCGCAGGGCTACGGCCGTCGCGTCGAGCCGGGCCTCGTCCCGGGCGGTCACCGTCAACGAGTAGCCGAGGGCGGCCAGCCTGGTCGCGATACCGAGGCCGATCCCACGTGAGGCACCGGTGACCAGCGCGGACTTCCCGATCGACGAACTCATGACGACACTCCCTTGATCGCACGCAGCCCCGCGGCCATGAACTCCGGTGTGGCCTCGGCCGCCCGTTCGGCACCACTACCCGCACTCGAGCCCTGCAGGGCCCGGTGGGTGATGCCCTCGCCGATCACACCGAGCTTGAAGTTCGCGAGGGCGAGGTAGAAATTCCAGTCCGCCAGGTCCCGACCCGAGGCGGTGGCGTAGGCCTGTGCCAACTCGTCCGCCGAGGGCAGCCGGGTGCTCGTCCACGCCGCATCCATCCCGAGCACCAGATCGAACACCGGCGACCGGTACACGCACATGAGTGCGACATCGGTCATCGGATCGCCGATCGTGGACAGCTCCCAGTCGACGACCGCGCGGACCACTGTCGGATCGGCGGCATCGAGAATCGTGTTGTCGATACGGAAGTCGCCGTGCACGATCGAGGCCGCCGTCGAGTGCGGTGTCGACTCGGCGAGCGCCGAGTGCAGCGCCGCGACGTCGGGCAGGTCCCTGGTCTTGACCCGATCCCACTGGCCGGCCCACAGTTTCACCTGCCGGGCAACGAATCCCTGCGGACGGCCGAGGGTTCCGAGTCCCACCGCCTCGTAGTCCACAGCGTGCAGGTCTGCGAGCACTCGCACCAGCGCGTGCGCATTCGCCTGCACCTGCGCGTCGGTCAGGGCGGAGAGGTCGGCGGCGTCGCGTACCACTCGGCCGTCCACGAACTCGACCACCGTCGTCGGGGCACCAAGCGCGCGTCCGTGCTCGTCGAACGCGACGGTACGCGCGACCGGCACGCCGGTCCCCTGCAGTCCCCGGGCGACGGTGTACTCACGCGCCATGTCGTGCGCGGACGGGGTCAGCCCGCTGACCGGAGGGCGCCGGACAATCCACGTGCTCTCGTCGTCGTACGCCTTGAAGGTCAGATTCGAACGTCCGCCACTGATCAACTCCACCCGCAGTTGCCCGCGAACGTCGATGCCCTCCGAGGCGAGGAACGTCCGCAGCGCGTCGACGTCCATTCCCGGCAAGCTCGTCATCGCTGCGCCAACTCTCGCTTGGCTGCGCCGACCACCCGCTTGGCGATCGCCCAGCGGTGCACCTCGGACGGGCCGTCGTACACGCGGAAGGGACGAACCTCCCGGGAGAGGCGGGCGAGCGGAAGGTCGCCGGAAACGCCCATCCCGCCGCACATCTGGATGCTGCGGTCCACGATCCGGAAGATCGCCTCCGCCGCGAAGGTCTTCGCGATGGCGGTCGCATTGGAGGCCGGCTCGCCACGATCAAGTTCCCAGCAGGCGCGGACGAGCAGTGCGCGGGTCGCCGCGATGTCGATCTCGTTGTCTGCCACCATCTTCTGGACCATGCCGAGATCGCCGAGGCGACTACCGAACCCCTCACGTTCCGCGACCCGCGCGACCGCCACGTCGTGCCCGCGCCGGGCCGCGCCGAGCCAGCGCATCACGTGGGTCATCCGGGCCGGGCCGAGACGCACCTGGGCGTACTCGAATCCGCGGTCCACCGCACCGAGCACCGCCGAGTCCGGCACGAGCAGATCCTCGAAGAAGACCTCGCAGTGGCCGCCGATCATCGCGCGGTCGAGGGTGTCGATATGCCTGCCGACCCGCAGTCCGGGGGCATCCGCCGGCGCGAGGAACATCGTGGCCCCGCCGCGGTCGCCTGGTTCGCCCGCGGTGCGGGCCATGATGATGAAGAAGCCCGCGCCGTCGGCTCCCGTGATGAACCACTTGTGACCGTTGATCCGCCAGCCGCCGTCGGCCCGCACCGCCCTGGTGGTCAGCGCCGCCGGATCGGATCCCGCACCCGGCGCCGGCTCGGTCATCGCGAAGGCCGAGCGGACGTCGCCGCGCGCGAGCGGGGCGAGGTACTGCTGCTTCTGGTCCGGGTCGGCGATGTGCGCGAGCATGTGCACGTTGCCCTCGTCGGGCGCCGCGATGTTCGTCGCGGTCGGGCCGAACAGTGAGTAGCCGGCTTCCTCGAAGACCGGTGCACGGTCGGACATGTTCAACCCGTGCCCGCCGAACTCGACCGGCGCGTGCGGCGCGAACACGCCGGCCTCCTTCGCGGCCCGCTGCAACCGCACCCGCAGCTCGTCACCGCCTGCCGCGGTGATGTCGCCGCCGTGCTCGTCCTCGACCGGGAGCACGACGTCGCGAGTGAAGGCGCGGGTCCGTTCGGCCAACGCCACGACCTCGGGTGAACAACTCAGGTCGATCGCCACCGCAACTCCTCACCTCGGACTGCAGCCGAACGATCGCTCGGCCACGCTCGCTGCCGAGAATCGCATATAAGACGCATTGTGTCAAAGACATTCACTTCGTCTGCAGTAGGATTGTTCAGGATTTCTGAACACCAAGACCGGAGGCACGAATGGGCGACCCATCACCGACGGCCCGGTCGGTGCGGCAGGCACGCCTCGCCGCCGGGCTGAGCCTGCGCGAAGTGGCCCGGCGGCTGTCGATCAGCCCCGGCACCCTCAGCGCGATCGAGAACGGCAAGACCGGAATATCGGTCGAACGACTGGACGCCCTCGCCACCGCGCTCGGCACGACGGCCGCGCGACTGCTGGATCCCGGCCACGATCCGGCACCGGCGCGCACCCGCCGACCGCGTTCGGATCGCGGCGAGACGCCTGCAGGGACGGCAACCCCACACCCGGCGGGACACTGGCGTGAGTTCTCCGCGCTGCACATCGACCCGGTGCTGGCCGCTGCCATCGACGCGTTCGTCGACACCGGCTACCACGGCGCGACCATGCGCTCGATCGCCGAGCGCGCCGGCATGAGCGTTCCCGGTGTGTACCACCACTACCGGGACAAGCAGGATCTGCTGGTTCGTGCACTCGACCTGACCATGGGCGAACTGCACTGGCGCGTGCGGGCCGCGCGCGACGAGGGCGCGACCGCGGTCGACCGGGTCGGGCAGATCGTGGCGGCACTCGCACTCTTCCACACCCACCGGAGATCCCTGGCCTTCATCGGCGCCAGCGAGATGCGCAGCCTCGAGCCTGCGAACCGGATACGAATCGCGGACTCACGCAATCAGATTCAATACCTACTCGACGCCGAGATCGACGCCGCGGTCGCCTCGGGCCACCTCACCACGGCGCACCCACGTGACGCAGGCCGAGCGATCGCGACAATGTGCACGTCGCTGCCGCAGTGGTTCCGTGCCGGAGGGCCGTCGACACCCGAGCAGATCGCTGCGGAGTACGCGGACTTCGCACTCGACCTGCTCGGGCGGACGAGCCCCTAGGAACGAGGGTTGCCGGCCATGTCGGAATTCGGTCGAGCCTGCGCGACGAGGGCCGGGATGACCTCACCCAGTTCCGCCGGATCCCACCGCGCGTCCTTGGACACGCCCGGGCCCGCAACCCAGGTCTCCGCGACGCTGATCGAACCGCCGTGCACGTTGAAGATCCGCCCGGTGATGCCGTCGGACTCCGGGGACCCGAGCCAGACCACGGTCGGCGAGATGTTGCCCGGCGCCGCAGCATCGAATCCCGTTCGCGCCTTCTCCGCCTCCGCGGCCGCCACGAAACCCTCGAGCCCCGAGGTCATCTGGGTCAGGGCGGTGGGCGCGATGGCGTTGACGGTCACGCCCAGCCGAGCCAACTCGTCCGCGAGGATCACGGTGAACGCCGCGATGCCCGCCTTCGCCGCACCGTAGTTCGTCTGCCCCACATTGCCGTACAGGCCGGACGGCGAGGAGGTGTTGATGATCCGGGGATGCGCGACCGGGGTACCCGCCTTGTGCTGCTCCCGCCAGTACGTCGCGGCGTGCTGTGAGGGCCCGAAGGTGCCGCGCAGGTGTACCCGCATGATGTCGTCCCACTGGTCGACGGTCATGTTCACGAACATCTTGTCGCGCAGGATGCCCGCGTTGTTGACCAGGACGTTGAGCGTGCCGAAGGTGTCGATCGCGGTGCGTACCAGGCGGCCAGCGCCCTCGAAGTCCGAGATGTCGTCCTTGTTCGCGACGGCGTCGCCGCCGAGCGCCTTGATCTCCTCGACCACCGCCTCGGCCGGACCGAGGTCGTTGACCACGACCTTCGCACCCTGCCTTGCGAATTCGAGCGCGTGCTCCCGCCCGATGCCACCCGCGGCGCCGGTCACGACGACGACGCGTCCTTCGTTGATGCCCATCCGTAGCTCTCCCCACATGCTCGTCGATTCAGGTCGACTGCACCGTACAAGCACGGGCGGTGAAACCTGGTCAAGTGGCTTGTTTTCACCCCCCTAGGGGGCCTTCTGACGAAGGCGCGCGTCGCCCATCGTTGTAGCCAGTCCACCTGGACGAACCCACCGAACAAAAAGGACACCACGATGATCTCCCGAACCTTGAAGACGCTTGCCGCCTCGGCGCTCGTCGCCGCCGGACTCCTCGGCGCCCAGGCCGCCGCCGCGCACGCGGAAATCCGCACCGCCCCGGACGGAACCCAGACCACGGTGTGTGTCTCCGGCGGCAAGGACTACAGCGTGGGAGCCAAGGTCTACTACCCGGACGGGAGCTACCAGACCTGCCAGTCCGACGGGACGTGGAAGCGGGTCAAGCCAGTGGTGAACGACTGGGGTGGCCGAGCGCCGGCGCCCTCCCGTTCGATGGGGTGAGAAATCGTCGATCCGAGAGCGGCCCACCACGCGCGCGACGCGGGGTGGACCGTCGGCGTTTCGGTCAGTCCCGCGGCCAGCTCAGGCCCTGACGACGCTCGATCTCCTCGTTCATCCGGCGCAGCAGCGCGACGAGGCTCTGGCGGTCCCGCTCGTCCCAGTCTGTGACGAGCGCATCGATCCCGGTGATGGTGCGCTGCCGGTCCGATCGCAGCATCCGCAGCCCCTCGGCGGTGGGACGAAGCTTGCGGGCCGTGCCGCCGGCGGGGTCGGCGATCCGTTCGGCGAGGCCCTGCCGGAGTAGTGCCGCGGTCTGCCTGTTCACCGTCGACACGTCCAGCCCGAAGGCGTCGGCCAGATCCTTGAGGGTCATCGGCTCGCTGAGTTCGAGCCGGCTGAGCAGCAGGTAGGCCGAGCGGTCCAGGTCCTGACCGGCGACCCGGTTCTTGTTGGCCAACGCCGTGTGCCGGGCCAGCAGGCTGATCTCGCGCTCGAGTCGACGGCTCGTGTCGGCCGGTACCGGGGTGTCCCTCTTGTCGGATTCCATCACGGTCATTTTTGCATCACGCTGCGTCTCCGGTGTTCGTGGTCACCCCCCCAATTGTTGTGCATGGTACACACAATGTGTACGTTGCACATTTGTGAACAACCTGCGCACACGGCGCCTCGTCCTCCCGACCCTCGCCTTCACCGGCATCGTGGTGTCGTTGATGCAGACCCTCGTGGTCCCGCTCATTCACGTGCTCCCCGATCTGCTGCACACGTCCGCGTCCACCGCCTCCTGGGTGGTCACCGCGACGCTGCTGGCGGCGGCGGTGGTGACCCCGGTCGCGGGCCGGCTCGGCGACATGTACGGCAAGCGCCGGATGATCCTGATCTCTATGGGCCTGCTGGTGGCGGGCTCGGTCGTGTGTGCGCTCAGCAGCTCGATGACGCCGGTCGTCATCGGCCGCATCCTGCAGGGTGCGGCCACCGGCGTGATCCCGCTCGGGATCAGCATCCTGCGCGACGAGTTGCCCCGCGAGCGGATCGCGAGCGCCATCTCCGTGATGAGCGCGACCATGGGCGTGGGCGGCGCCGTCGGCATGCCTCTCGCGGCGTGGACCGCCCAGAACTTCAATTGGCACGTGCTGTTCTGGACCGCGGCCGGCCTCGGCGCGGTCGCCGCGGTCGCACTCGCGGTGATCCTTCCCGAGTCGTCCGTACGCAGTCCCGGACGTTTCGACTACGTCGGCGCGGTCGGACTCGCGGTCGGCCTGGTAACCCTTCTGATGCCGCTGACCAAGGGCGCCCAGTGGGGTTGGACGTCCCCCCTGACGCTCGGCCTCCTCGCAACATCCGTCGTGGTCTTCCTCGCGTGGGGCGCGTTCGAACTGCGCACCGACGAGCCCCTGGTCGACCTGCGAACCTCCGCTTCGCCGACGGTCCTGCTGACCAACCTCGCCTCGGTCCTGACCGGATTCGCAATGTACGCAACATCGTTGACGGTGCCGCAGCTGCTCCAGTCCCCACCCGAAACCGGCTACGGCCTCGGACAGTCGATGGTCGTCGCCGGCTTGTGCATGGCCCCCGCGGGGATCGTGATGATGCTGCTCTCTCCCGTGTCCGCCCGAATCACCGGCCGCTACGGCCCGCGCATCACGTTGATGGTCGGCACGGTCGTCATCGCCACGGGCTACCTGATCGGTGCGGTCGCGATGAGCGCCATCTGGCAGATCGCGCTGGCGTCCACCGTCATCGGCGCCGGTATCGGCATCTCGTACGCGGCCATGCCCGCCCTCATCATGGGTGCGGTGCCGCTGCACGAAACCGGTGCGGCCAACGGTCTGAACTCGCTGATGCGGTCGATGGGCACCTCGTTCTCCGCGGCCGTGATGACCGTCGTGCTCACGAACATGACCAAGCCGCTCGGGCCGGTCGACGTGCCCACCCACGCGGCGTTCGTGACGACCTTCCTCATCGGCGCCGGCGCCGCGCTGCTGGCTCTGCTGGTCGCGTCCTTCATCCCCCGCAGGGTGCAGTCTCCGGCGCCGGCCACGATCGAGCCCGGCGCCACCGAACTCACACCCGCACGGTAGCCAGGGACCGGACGACCGGTCACGACAGCGGCAAACCCGTACACGACATGGCGTCCGCCCCTACGATGGGTCCGTGGCCACCGGCAGGGTCGGGCGGGCCGCGCGCGGTGCCCGACGAAGCGACGTCACCGGCACAGGCACCCGTTCCGGGTGCGTACCGGGTAGCCCCGCGGTGCGCGTGTGCTGCGTCGCCGCCGCCGCTGCGATGGCATTGCCGACAGTTCTCGCCTGTTCGACGACCGGCGGATCGACGCAGGAGAAGGTCACGCTCAGCAGTGCGGTCTCGGACGATCCGCTCCCCTGGACCGAACAACTCCTGCCGCCGCAGATCCCGACTCTCGTCCCTCCGGGGCCCCCGGACACCGTCATTCCGGTCGACGGCGCCCCGGCCCGGGTGGCCGGTGACCGGACGGGCCTCTACGGCGGCAGCCTCGACCGTCCGCTGTGCGACCGCGCGAAACTCGTCGACGGACTCCAGCAGGACCCGGCCAAGCTCGCGGCCTGGTCCCAGACGTTCGACATCGAGGACGTGCCTTCGTTCGTCCGCGGCCTGACTCCGGTGCTCCTGCGGGCAGACACCCGGGTGACCAGTTACGGATACGCCGACGGGAAGGCCGATCCGTCGCAGGCCGTGCTCGAGGCCGGGACCATCGTGCTCGTCGACGACCACGGCATGCCCCGCGTCCGATGCGCGCGCGGCAATCCGCTGCAGTCCCCCGGGACCGCCGACCCGAACCCGCGCGCCGTGCCCTGGGCCGGCTTCGATCCCGCGCGAATCGTGGTGGTTCGGCCGGCAGCATCGGTCATGACGGAGTTGTCGGTGGTCGACGTGTCGACCGGCGCCCTGATGCAGGTGCCCGTCGGCGACGCGCCACACCAGCCGGCGGTCCGGCCTGCCCCGCCGCCTTCGGCGACGCAATCGGCGCCGCAGGTGGAGTCCCCGCCGATCGTCGCCGCGCAGCGCGCACCGGTCGCGGCACCACCGCCGCCACCCCCCGTCGTCGCGCCACCGCCGCCACCGCCGCCGGAACCGCCGCCCGCACCCGCACCG
>NZ_JBHZAH010000040.1:0-39542 GCF_042754225.1 Rhodococcus sp. NPDC059234 | reverse complement strand
GCGCTCTTCCCCCTGTGCGCCGGCGCCGGTCACCCTCGGTGATCGGTCACCCTCGGTGATCGATCACCGTCGACGGGATCGACAACCCGATGTCGCGGCGGCCTGGACCGCCCGGGCCACCGTGACGCCCACCCGGGTCGGCCGCACGCTCGACCCACACCAGAAGAGAAGTAGGTAAACCCCATGCAGCGGACAACCGCTCGTCGCCTCGCCGCCGTCGCGGCGGCGACCACACTGCCGGCCACTCTCCTCGGGGTCGGCACCGGCGTCGCGAACGCCGCCGACTCGGCCTGCGCCCAGTCCAGCCACGACACCAAGAACGACTGGAGCACGGTGTGGATCACCCACACCTACGACAAGAGCGTCTCGGTTGCCCAGGCGGCCGCCGGGACCAACGTCACCTACAAGATCGTCGTCGGGACCACCAGCATCGGGAACCCGTACGTCAACTCCATCGGCGACTACCCTCCAGTCGGCTTCGACAAGCCCATCGCGGCGAAGGTCACCTCCTACCACTTCGCCCAGGGCCAGGTGGCGGCAGACGTCACCCCCGAGCCGACCGGGGACGGCGGCTGGCGGGTCAGCAGCACCGGCTGGTTCGTCAACTCGGGCAACCCGGTGACCGCCGAGTTCACCTACCGGGTCCCGGACCGGGCCCAGACCGGGGCCTCGATCACCAGCGGTGGGATGTACGCAGGCGGCACCGTCGGTGTCGGGACCACCAAGGCGAACCTCACCGCCTGCTTCACAGTGCGGGACAAGAACCCGGGCGAGGCCACGCTCGGGAGCGCAGACGCCAACGGTCTCGGCTCCGCCGAGGGCCAGATGAGCTCCACCGGCTCGATCAGCGATGTCCTCGGAGACACCATCACCCGAGTCCTCAAGAACGGCAGCTAATTCCGGCGCTCGGCGCCGCGATCGACTCGGCGCCGAGCACTCGACCCCCACGCCCCCACGCTGCGGCCTCGACATCGACGGTCGCACACCAGCGACCCAAGGATCACCCATGGCATCACGACACATCGCGCGCGGCGTCGCCGCGGGCGCGGCCGCAACCGTCGCGGCCGGAGCCCTGACCCTCTTCGGCGCAGGCATCGCCGGCGCCGAACCCGCTTCCATCGAATGGGGCGACGGCAGCTCCCATTTCACCCGCACCATCAGCAACACCACCCCCAATGCGGGCGAGACCGTCACGGTCACCACGAAGTTCGACCGGACCAGCTGGGTCGACGAGTACATCTACAACGTCAAGGACCGACACCCGTCCTGCCTGACCTACGTTCCCGGCTCCGCCAAGATGATCGGCCAGAGCGAATACCCCGTAGTCGACCCCGAGGTCGTTGCCGACGAGGGCAACGGATCGGGCTACGTCCGCGCCTCCTGGGGCATCACCGACTGGGTCGTCCAGAACCGCCCCGGCTTCCACCGCTCCCCCACCTTCAGCGTCCGCTACAAGGTCGGCGCCGATTGCGTCCGCGGCACTGCCCTGACCACCGGCGTGGACTACGGCGGATCGCTCGGCAGCGGCAACTACGGCACCAAGGGTCCCTCCGTCACGGTCGGCACGAACACCGAGTCGACCACCACCCTGAGCACGGTCACCGGCGCCACCGTCGGTAAGGCCACCACACTGACCGCCACGGTCGACCCCGCGGGCAACGGTGGCACCGTCACCTTCAAGGACGGCGGCTCCGCGATCGGTACCGCCCAGGTCGGCACCGACGGCACCGCCACCCTCCGGTGGACACCTGCCACCGCCGGGGACCGCAGCATCACGGCCGACTATTCCGGTAGCGGCACCGTCAATGCCTCCTCCGGCTTCGTCACCGTCACCGTCACGCCCGGAAGCGGCGACGGAACTGGCGGAACCGGCAGCCTCGGTTCCCTGCTCGGCGGCTTCGGCTCCAGCAAGTAGCAGCCCGGCGCGGACCCGGGTCGACGATCGTCCGCTCTCGGCTCGGCGTCCGCTGCGCCGAGGCACACGCTTCGGGCTCCGGCGCCACCCCCTCACGCCGGAGCCCGAACTCACACCTCTTGCGGCGATGCTCACGGCCGCACACACCACAAGGAAACCATCATGACCCCTCGAACAACCCGCCGCGGCGTCGCCGTGGGCGCGGCGACGACCGTCGCGCTCGGAGTTCTGTCCCTGCTCGGTTCCGGCATCGCCGGTGCCGCCCCCGCGACGGTGACCTGGGACGACTACTACTCCCACTTCACCCGCACCGTGAGCAACTCCACCCCCGATGCCGGCGAGATCATCACGATCACCACCAAGTTCGAGCGCACCAACTCCACCGAGGAACACCTCTACAACATCAAGGATCGGCACGCGGCCTGCCTGACCTACGTCCCCGGCTCCGCCAAGATGAACAACACCCCGCTCGCCCCCCAGGTCGACGACGGCACGATCCCGGGCCGCGACCCCCTCGTCAGCGTCGACTTCGCCCCCAACGACTGGATCGTCCGGAACCAGCCCGGCTCCTCCCCCGTCTTCAGCGTGAGTTACAAGGTCGGTACCGGCTGCTCCCGTGGCAACAACCTGACCACCGGCATGGACTACAACGGCTCGCTCGGATCCGGCGCCTACTACACCAAGGGCCCCTCCGTCTCCGTGAGCTACCTCGGGCCCGGCGGCAACGGCTCGAGCGGCAGCGTCGGTTCCCTCCCCGGCGGCTTCGGCTCCAGCCAGTAGTCAGGTCCACGGCGCCCCCGGCGCCCACCGTCAGCACGACCCTCGGCGGACCCGACCGCCATCTGCTCCGGGCTCCGGCGCCGCGCCCTCGCGGGCGCCGGAGCCCGGTCTCTCCCACCGACCGCGGCAACTCTCATGACCGCACCAATTCACAAGGGACACACCATGGCACGGCCGTATTGGCCGGGAACACACCCTACGGCCGGCCCGGCGCCGAATCCCAGCCTCCGGCGCCGCCTCCAGCCACCCGCCGTCCGTCAGCTCGGTTCTCAGTGAAAAGCAAACCCCGACATGATCAACGCTCTTGGCCGCCCCCACACCGACCTCGTCGACGCACCCGGAAGCTGGGTCGCACAGGCCTACTGCCGCTTCAGTGACCCCGACAGGATGTTCGTACGGGGCCTGACGAAGCAACGACAAGCCGCCGCGCTCTGCGAGCACTGCCCCGTCATCCTCGAGTGCGGCGCAGACGCCCTGGACAACCGCGTCGAATTCGGAGTCTGGGGAGGAATGACGGAATGCCAACGGCGAAAGCTGATCAAGCTTCACCCGGGCATCGAGTCGTGGGCCGACTTCATCGCACAGGCACGCCGGCGTGCGAGCCGGCGCAACTTCCTCGACATCGCGCCGGCGGGGTGACTGGTGCCCACCGATTGGGCCGACAGGTGCCCCACGCCGAAGCTGACCATGCCACGGCCACCGTGACCGAGAACCTCCGGCCAGGTCCGACCGTTGCCGTCATCCCTACCCCACACGCCCAGGGCACCGCCGATCCACAAGCAGGTACCTCCCCCGGCAATCCTCCCGTCGTGATCGGCGCAGCCCCGACGAAGTATGTAGTTCGACAGCTCCGCCGCCTCCGCCGATCGCCAGCCATGGCCTCGCCCGCGGACCATCTACCCGCGCTGGCGGACCATCTATCAGAGGAGGACCGATGAAGATTCCATTGTGGATCGGCGTCCCCGCGCTCTTTGCACTCTCGGCCGTCGACGCGGCCCTCGAACTCCAGATCCGTGCAGTCGGCGCGCTGACGCGGACCGTCATGCACGGTGTGGGTGCCGTCAGTCCGGAGCGGCCACTTCTCTGGGACACCGAGGATGCGTGCGACCGGCAGCTCGAGCGGCCAGGTGCCGAGGACGGGCCACGGCTCGAGGGTTGACGGTGTCGGGCCGGTGCGCCCACACCCGCGCGGCGAGCGCGGACGAACCGGCCCCGCATCGCGCCCGAGACACACTGCCGTTGTCTACCCGGCGGGGATCGTAGTGAACACCGCCATCGCGTGGTTCACCGCAGTTGACGGACGCAACCTAGGTCAGGAGTTCGGCTCGCAGTGTGTCGATGGCGGCCTGGTCGAGTCCGAGGCCGTCGCGCACGTACCTGTCGAAGCTGCCGTAGATCCGGTTCATCTGGTCGAATGCCGCATCGAGCCAGGACAATTCGACCGCGTGGGCGTCACCGAGGTAGGTGTTCGACGCCATGTAGTCGGCGTTGACCATGTCGCGGGGCACCCCGAGCAGGGTGAGCAGCACCGCGGTGCTCCAGCCGGTGCGGTCCTTGCCGGAGGTGCAGTGGTACATCGTGGCGCCACTGTCGTTGTGCGCGATGGCCTTCAGCAGGTCGCCGAATGCGACGTCCGAGCCGTGGTAGCTGACCATGAACGGGTACTGGACGGACATTCCGAGGTCCGAGGACCCGCTGACCGCGGCGTCGATCAGCGCGCGTCCGAGCGTGAGCGGCATGAATTCGTGGAACCAGAAGTTGCTACCGCCGCCTTCTACGTCGGCCACCTGGTAGCGCACGCCCGGCGGAAGCCGGTCCGGCGCCTGCGCACGTTCGGAGGTATTGCGCAGGTCCACGTCGAGGGTGACGTTCGCGGCGGTCAGCTTCGCCAGGTCCGGGTCGGTCAGCGAGTCGATCTTGTTGGAGCGGTAGACGACTCCCGTGCGAACCTTCCGGCCGTCGGTCGTGGTGTAGCCGCCGATGTCGCGGAAGTTCTTCGCTCCGTCGAGTCGGACCGCGTTCGGTGCGGGGGCGGGCAGTTCCGGTAGCGGGTCCGCCGGTCCGGACGAACCGAGCTGGCTGGAACCGAAGTCGAGGCCGCTCGAGCCCGCTGAGGCCAGGGCGGGGGCCGCGATGGCCGGCGCCAGGGCGATCACGCACGCGAGGGCGAGCCCTGCCGGCCGGAAGTAGCTGGATGCTGACACGTCATGTCCTCTCGAATGTGCGCTCGGGAACCCGCGTCCCCGGAAAATCGTGGCGAACGGTACTGGAGCTTCACCTGGTCGTGGGATTTTTTTCGGGATACGAGACGTGGACCGCTGAACCGAAGGGATGAATCGGTCAGACGGCATCGATCCGGCGTTTCGGACTAGTCTCCTTACGCACCAACGAAAGTCTCGGCGCCAACGTTTGCGCGTCGCGATAACGCGTGCGAGTATCGCCGCATGGTGCATGGAAACCCGTTCGCGGGCCTATCTCGCCGCGAGTTTCTCGCCAAGGCGACGGCAGTCGGTTCGGTCGCGATGCTCAACTCTTGGGCGAGCCCCATCATTGCCAGGGCGCACACCATGTCCGACATCGGCCACGGATCTCTCGACGACATCGAGCACTTCGTGCTGCTCATGCAGGAGAACCGGTCGTACGATCACTACTTCGGCACTCTGTCGGGCGGGCGCGGATTCGACGATCCGTCCGCGGCGTGGAAGCAGTACGGCTACTCCCCCGAACGCGGCGAGGACCCGACGGGATTCATCAACCCGTTCCGGTTGGACACGACCCGGGGCGCATCGTTGGACGGTGAGTGCATCAACGATCCGGACCACTCGTGGGCCGGTACGCACGAGGCGTGGAACAACGGAGCGAACGACAGATGGATGCCGATGTCCATCGCCTCGGTCGGTGTCGGCAACGGCCCGGCAGCGATGGGTTACTACACCCGGGACGACATCCCGATTCACTACCAGCTCGCCGATGCCTTCACCTTGTGCGACAACTACCACTGCTCCGTACTCGGCCCCACCGACCCCAATCGGCTGTACTGGATGAGCGGAACCATCGACCCCGACGGACTGGCCGGCGGGCCGCTGGTGGAGACGCCGACCTTGATCCCGAAGTTCCAGTACTCGTGGAAGACCTACCCCGAGAGCCTCGAAGAGGCGGGCGTGAGCTGGAAGATATACAACAACAAGGACTTCGGCCCGGTCTCCTCGGTCGCCCTCGACGGGATGATGGGCTGCTTCAAACAGGCCCGAGACCCCAACTCCGCCCTGGCCCGCAAGGGAATCGATCCGACCTACCCCAACGACTTCCGCAGCGACGTGGCCAACGGCACCCTGCCCGCGGTGTCCTGGGTCATTCCCTCACTGCTCAACTGCGAGCATCCTGCTCTGCCGCCGGCGTTCGGTGCCGCGGGCTTCGTGGAACTGCTCGACATCCTCACGTCGAATCCCGACGTCTGGGCAAAGACCGCGTTGATCATCTCGTACGACGAGCACGGTGGATTCTTCGATCACGTCACCCCACCCACGCCGCCGCCGGGGACGCCCGGCGAGTTCCTCACCGTTCCCTTGGATTCCGTGTCCTCAGCGAAAGGCGTGGCCGGGCCGATCGGCCTCGGGTACCGCGTGCCGGCCCTGGTCGTCTCGCCGTACAGCCGCGGCGGACTGATTGCGTCGGAGGTGTTCGACCACACTTCTCAATTGCGGTTGTTGGAAAGACGATTCGGCGCTCCGGTGCCAAACCTGACACAGTGGCGGCGCGCCACGGTCGGAGACATGACGTCCGCATTCAACTTCGCCGCACCACCCGACACGGGAAAGCCGGCACTGTCCGACCCCGCGCCCGGATCGCGGAACGCCGTGCTGCAGTGTGGACCGAACATGGCGACAGGAACCCTCGGCAAGGGCGCCCCCTACCCGGTGCCACCGAACCGGATGCCAGCCCAGGAGCCGGGCAGTCGGTCGGCACCGTCCGGAGTGGTTTCACGCTGATCCAGCTCTTCCGGACCGGGAGTGCGTGATGTCGGTCCGCTGATGCGGTGAGGCGGGAGAAGTAGGCGGGTCCTGGGGTGGGCGGATATCGCGCCCACTTCGGGGCCGACGAAGCCGCTCAGGCAGGGGTGGCCAGCACCGTGACCCTATCCGCTCCGGATGCGCTGCGCACCTGCAGGACTGGTGCATTCGGGGCCGAACTCACCGAACCACCGGTCACCGTCACCGTGTATCCGAACGGGTACTCGAGCTTCGGCATCGCGATCGAAGTCACGGCTCCCGCGCCGAACCGTCCGTGGCCGTCGGCGCGGGACGTCGAGTACTCCACCCGCAGAGTCGAATTCGCACGATCGAACCCATAGGACAGCGGAGTCCCGGACACCAGACGCGGATGCGGCACGGCCAACGTTCTCACCTTGCTCCACCGGACGTTGTCCCCGGTTGGGGGCTTGGCGGGGTCGAGCACGATGGCCTGCCCGGCCTGGTCCTGGGTGGTCGGGTCGTCGCACCCGCAGTACGCCCAGTACTGCCAGCCGACCATGTTCTTCGCGGCTCGGTCGAGCGCCGCGATCAGGGTCTTCTCGTCGTCGGTCGAGCCGAATTCGGTGAGCAGCAACCCGGCGCCGGTGGCGCTGGAGTGGGCCTGGGCATTGGCGAAGACGGAGTCGTCGAACGGGCCACACACATCGTCCGATGCCGAGCCGGAGCCGCCGCTGATCGCCGCGAACGTGCAGTAGTCGTGGAAGGACAACGCCTCGTTGGGATCTCCGGTGGTCCCGGGGTTCGGCTGCACGCCGCTGTTGGACAGTGAGAACGGTTCGTACAAGACCATCGTGGCCGGGTCCTGGGCCCGGATCGCCCGTGCGAGTCGGTGGTGCATCGCGGTGAGCTCGGCGTTCGCGGCCGCGCAGTCACCGACGAGGCACAGCGGGTAGGAGCTGCCGGGCCACGGCTCGTTCAGCAGGTCGTACCCCATCACTCCGGCCGTCCCACGAAAGAATCCGGCAGTGTGCGCCCAGGCCGCCGCGAAGCGGTCCTGGACGCCGACCCCGCCCGGTCCGGCCTTGTTCGCCAGGAAGTTGTCATAGTTGACCAGCAGCGCAGGAGTCGCGAACTGGTTGTAGGGGAAGCCCAACTTCGGGACAACGGGCAGCCCGTCGTCGAGTACGGCCCAATCGGGCTCCCACTCACCCTGGAACTTCTCGTTCGCCAGGTCCTGATGCATGTCGATCAGCGTGGTGATGCCGTGCGAAGCCAGCACGCCGACGGTGTTCTTGATCCGCGCCAGGTAAGCGTCGTCGTAGACACCGGGATTCGGCTCGATGGCCTTCCAGACAATGCCCAGACGCACACTGTCGAAGCCGTTGTCCTCGAGGAACTGCGCGTCGTCGTCGCCGAATCCCAGGGCGTCGGGCGCGTACGGCGAGTGCTTGGCCACCATGTTGACGCCGCTTGTGATCAGCGCCCGTCCGTCGCGGTCGGTGATCCACCGACCCGCATGCGTGATACCGGTCGGCGCCGAGGGCGCGCCGCTCCGGGCGCCGGGCGCGGCCGCGGCAAGGTGGAGCGACGCGGAACCGAGGACCAGGGAGCTGGCCACGGCGGCCGCGGTCACCGTGCGCAGGAATGCGGCTCGGGTGCGAGATCGGAATGACGACATGGTGAGGTCGGTCTCCTCGTGACATCGGCGGACGAACCCAAGGCATCTCAGTTGGACAGCAGTCCTGGTCCGCCGCTGAGTATCCACGACCGCCAGGGCGTTCGGGCCTCGTTCTGTCGGGTCCGGCTCGTCGTCGAAGGTGGCTGCCATCGGGAGGTGCCCAGTACGCGCGTTCGCCGGTCCCCCACGATCGAAGGCGGCAGGGATTCCGTCGCCTCGGGATGAATAGGGGCGCAAGCCCGACCGAGAAAGGTCGGGAAAGCCATTGGTTCGCACCGCCCGGCACGGAATCGCAATTTCACATCCTGCATCGACCACTATCTGGGGGCACTCGCCCCGACCGGGTCCGACGACACCATTGCTACCCGGGTTCGATACATCAAATATGATGCCTGCCTGGGGCTACCCGCACACATCCCGGTGAATTCGAACTCCGAACGAACGCCGTGCGAATACCTTTTCATCAGATACGTTGCATCTCGTAACGGTGTCGAACAGTTCGGTTCCATGGTTCTCATATTTCGCTCACACCAGCCGGGTCGTCGTGATAGGACTTACCCGTCCAGCGGAACTCTTCGGCTCCGCGCGACTTATTTCCCGCATCCATTTCAAGGAGCAACAATGGCTACGCTGTCCACCGTCATCTCGGTCCTCGGCACCATCGGGGACATCTTCTCGGCGGCGAAGCTGCTGCAGTCCCTCAGCTGACGGTACGGCCGGTGGATGGACGCCACCTGCACCAAGCCCTGTCACCGATCGAGTACGCGGTCACCCCTTCTGCGTGACCCTCGACAGCGCCGGTCTCGGCGACACCATCACCCGGGTCTTCGACAACGGCAGCTAGACGTCATCCCAGGCGGCCAGACCCGTGCGCTCGGCGCCGCGACCGCCGCACCGCCGAGCACACGCCCCCACCGAACGCGGCGACCTCGTGTCGAGCGCCGCACCACGACGACCGAAGGAAGACCATGACACCACGATCGACGACACGCGGCGTCGCCGCCGGCGCGGCGACCACACTCGCGGTTGGAGCACTCGCCCTCCTCGGCGCAGGCGTCGCCGGCGCCGCCCCCGGATCGATCACCTGGGACGACGGCAGCTCCCGGTTCACCCGAACGATCAGCAACACGACCCCCGTCGAGGGCGACACCATCACGGTCACAACACAATTCGACCGAACCAGCTGGGTCGACGAGTTCATCTACAACATCAAGGACCGGCACCCGTCCTGCCTGACCTACGTCCCCGGTTCCGCCAAGATGAACAGCTCGCCGGCCAACCCCGAGGTGAACGCCGACGAGGGCAACGGCACCGGCTATGTCCGCGCCTCGTGGGGCGTCACCTCCTGGGTCGTCCAGAACCGCCCCGGCTTCCACTCCTCGCCGACGTTCAGCGTCGACTACAAGGTCGGCTCGAACTGCCCCCGCGGCACCGCACTGACCACCGGCATGGACTACGGCGGATCCCTCGGCAGCGGCAACTACGCCACCAAGGGTCCGGCGGTCACGCTGGCCAAGAACGCTTCCACCACCGTGCTTGCCGCCGTCCCCAGCGCTCGCGTCGGCCAGCCGACCACCCTCACCGCCACGGTCACCGGCGGCGCACCCGGCGACCCCGTCGACTTCTACGACGCCACCACCAAGATCGGCCAGGGGCAGCTCGACGCCACCGGCACGGCGACCCTCGCCTGGACGCCCACAGTGAAGGGCGGCCACACCCTGTCCGCACGATTCGCGGACACCGCCTACGCCAACGGATCCCAGTCCGCACCACAGACGGTGCAGGTCTCCGAACAGAACGCCAACTCCACCGTCACCCTCGCCCCCGTCACCGGCGCGCAGGTCGGCCGAGCCAGCACCATCACCGCAACCGTGACCCCCACCGCGGCGGGTGGCACCATCGAACTCCTCGACGGCAGCACCTCACTTGCCACCATCCCCGTCCCGGCCGACGGCAAGGCGACCTACCAGTGGACCCCCGCCACCGCGGGCGGCCACGCCCTCCGCGCCACGTTCTCCGGGCGTGACGGTGTCGCCGGATCCACCACCACCCAGCAGGTCACCGTCGCCGAAGCCCCGGCACAGACGACGAACTCGACCACCACGCTGAGCCCGGTCAGCGGAGCCACCGTCGGCACGGCGACCGCGCTGACGGCGAAGGTCAGCCCCGCAGACGCCGGCGGCACCGTCACCTTCAAGGACGGCAACACCGTCGTCGGCACCGCCCAGGTCGGAGCCGACGGCACCGCGGCCACCCAGTGGACCCCGGCAACCGCAGGCCAGAGCACCATCACCGCCGAGTACTCCGGCAACGGCAACGTCAACGCCTCCTCGGACCAGGCCTCGGTGATCGTCGCCCCCGGCAACGGCAACGGCAACGGCAACGGCGGCGGCAGCCTCGACTCCCTGCTGGGCGGCTTCGGCTCCAGCAAGTAGCGGGAGGGCACCTCGGTGGCTGTTCCCGGCCCGTGCGGCCGGGAACGGCCCCCGACTCCGGCAGGCTCCGCCTGCCGGAGTCGGGTCAGGCGTGGGCGGTCCGACGCTCCTGGGCCGAGTCGTAATCGAAACGGGCGCGCGCGATCTCGGGCCGGTGACGCTCGGCCCACTGGGTGAGCCCCAACAGGTACTGGTGCAGCTCGCGCGCGATGTCGGTCAGCTCGTACTCCACCTTCGGCGGCACAGTCGGGTAGACGGTGCGGTGGAGCATCCCGTCGCGCTCGAGGTTTCGCAGGGTCAGCGTCAGCATGCGCCGACTGATCCCGGCGACGGCCCGCTCGAGCTCGGTGAACCGGATCGGACCCTGCGCGGCCGCGACCAGGATCCCGATGCTCCACTTGCCCGCGACCCGGGTGAGCACCTCCTGAATCGGGCACGCTTCCAGGAGGACCTGGTCGGATACATCGATGTTCCCCTGGGACATGAAAGTGCCTCCTTCCGCCGCGCTTGATAGTCACAGATGATCTCCACAGTTACAAGTCATGCACCTATGGAGGTCAGAGGATGTTCCAGGCCAAAGTCGAATCAGCCCGGTCACGATGGGCTGCCCTCGCCGTGCTGTGCGCCGGCGCACTGATGATCGTGCTGGACCAGACCATCGTGAACGTCGCCCTGCCGGCGATCCAGGACGACCTCGGCTTCACCCAGACCGGCCTGTCCTGGGTCGTCAACGCCTATCTGATCCCGTTCGCTGGACTGCTGCTGCTCGCCGGCCGGCTGGGCGATCTGGCCGGCCGTACCCACGTCTTCCTGACCGGCATCGCGGTGTTCACCCTCGCCTCGCTGCTGTGCGGGCTGGCCACCACCCCCGAGCTGCTGATCGGCGCCCGCTTCCTGCAGGGCGCCGGCGGGGCCATCGTCTCGGCGGTCATCCTGGGCATGATCACCACCACGTTCACCGTGCCGCGCGAGCGCGCGACGGCGTTCGGCGCGTTCAGCTTCGTGCAGGCCGCGGGCGGCACCATGGGCTCGTTCGCCGGCGGCGTGCTCACCCAGATCGCGGACTGGTCCTGGATCTTCCTGATCAACATCCCGATCGGCATCGCGGCCGTCGTCGCGGCCCGCCGGATCCTGCCGCGGGACAAGGGTATCGGCATCTCGGCCAGCGCGGATCTGCCCGGCGCCGCGCTCGTCACCGGGTCCTTGATGCTCGCGATCTACACGATCGTGACGGTCGAGCAGTACGGCTGGCTGTCGGCGCACACCCTTGGCCTCGGCCTCGTGGCCGTGGTCGGCGTCACGGCCTTCCTCGCCCGCGAGGCCACCGCCGGCACCCCGCTGCTGCCGCTGTCGGTCTTCCGCTCCCGCAACATCTCCGGTGCAAACCTGACGCAGGCGCTGCTGATCGCCGGAATGTTCGGCTTCCAGTTCCTGGTCGTCCTGTACCTGCGCCAGGTGCTCGGACTCGACGCGATGACGACGGGGCTGGCGATGCTCCCGCCCGCCGTCGCGATCGGCGCGGTGTCGATCGGGCTGTCCGCCCGCGCCAACACCCGGTTCGGCGAGCGGCGGGTGCTGCTCGGCGGACTGACGATGATTGCCATCGGATTCGTGCTGCTGGCACAGGTTTCCGTCGACGGACGGTATCTGACCGACGTGCTGCCCGCCATGGTCGTGATGGGTGTCGGCTTCGGCCTGTCCATGCCCGCGCTGATCGGTCTCGGGATGGCGGACGCCGCCGCGGACACCGCGGGCGCGGTCTCCGGGCTGCTCAACACCACGCAACAGATCGGCGGCGCCCTCGGGCTGGCGGTGCTCGCGGTGCTCGCGTCGACGCGCACCGAGCACCTGATCGACGGCGGGGTCGAGCGCGCGCAGGCCCTGACCGACGGCTTCGCGCTCTCGTTCACCGTCGGCGCCGGGCTGGTGCTCGCGGCCCTGCTGATCGCCGCCGTGGTGATCACCGGCGCCCGCCGCCGGGCCGGTGTCGAGACCCCGGTGCCGGCGCTCTGACCCGGCGGACGGACCCTCGGGTGTGCGCCTGCAGACAAGGCCTTGTATGGCCCTCGCCGGCAGGCGCGCACTCGTCGGAGCACCGGGCCCGACGACCGCTATCCGACCGCGGACAACCGGGGGTCCGAGCGCGCGCCGTCGCGCCGCGCCCGTTGTTCGACCGGGTTCGGGATCGGCACCGCATCCAGCAGCGCGCGCGTGTAGTCGTCGCGCGGGTCACCGAACACCGCCGGGGTGGCGCCGATCTCGACGAGCTCCCCGCGCCTCAGCACCGCGACCCGGTCGGAAACCTGGCTCACCACCGCCAGGTCGTGACTGATGAACAGGCAGGCGAACCGGTAATCGGCCCGCAGGTCTGCGAACAGCTCGAGCACCTCCGCCTGCACCGACACGTCCAGGGCGCTGGTCGGCTCGTCGGCGACCAGCAGCCGCGGCGCCAACGCCAACGCCCGTGCCAGGGCGACCCGCTGCCGCTGCCCGCCCGACAGCTCGCCCGGCCTGCGGGTGGCGAACGAGCGTGGCAGCCGGACCGATTCGAGCAGCGTCGCCACCCTGGCCTGGAGCAACGCGCCCGAGGCCGCGCGGTGCACGCGCAGCGGTTCCGCGACGCTGTCCCCGATCGACCATCGCGGATCGAGCGAGGCCGCCGGATCCTGATGCACCAAGGCCACCCCGCGGCGCAGGGCACTCAGCTCGCGCCCCGACAGCGACCGCAGGTCGACGCCGTCGAGCAGCACCTGCCCGCCGCTCGCCCGCACCGCGCCGAGCACCGTCCGGCCGAGAGTCGTCTTGCCCGAACCCGACTCCCCCACCACACCGAGCACCTCCCCCGCGGTCACGTCGAGCGTCACCGCACGTAGGGCGTGGAATCGCTCGCCGCCACGACTGGCCGGGTACACCACGTCGAGATCTCGAACGGCCAGGATCGGTTCCGGTCGCTGCTCGTCGCCCGACGGAGCGGCGTCCGTGTCCGCCCGGACACGCGGCACCGCCGCCAGCAACTGGGCGGTGTACCTCTCCCTCGGCCGCGCGAACAGCTCCAACACTCCGCGAGTTTCGACCAGCTGCCCGCGGTGCAGCACGGCCACCCGGTCGGCCACGTCCGCCACCACCCCCATGTTGTGGGTGATGAGCAGGATCGCCGTGCCCCGCGTCTCGCGCAGCGACCGCAGCAGGTCCAAGATCTCGGCCTGCACCGTCACGTCGAGCGCGGTCGTCGGCTCGTCGGCGATCAGCAGGTCGGGCTCACCGGACAGCGCGAGCGCGATCACCACCCGCTGCTTCTGTCCACCGGACAGCTGGTGCGGGAACCAGTCCACCCGAACTTCGGGATCGGGAATCTCCACCAGCCGCAACAGCTCCACCGCCCGGATCCTGGCCTGCGCCCGAGTCACGCGGCCGTGAGCGCGCAACGCCTGCGCGATCTGCCACGCGATCGTCCGGACCGGGTTCAGGGCTGTCTGCGGTTCCTGGAACACCATCGCCGCCCTGGTGCCGCGCACCGCGGCGAGGGCGGCCTCTCCGGCACCGATCACCTCGTCTCCGCCGAGCGTGACCGATCCGCTCGCGGTGGCAGGCTCCGGCAGCAGTCCGAGCACCGCCTTGGCGGTCATCGACTTTCCGGAGCCGGATTCGCCGACGAGCGCGAGGATCTCGCCGCGGTTCACGGCCAGACTCAGCCCGTCGACCACCGGGACGGCGTCGTCTCCGAAACGGACGGTGAGGTTCTCGATGGCGAGGATGGTCGTGTCGGCCATCGTCTTCTCCTATCAGAGGGGTCAGACCCGGCGCGCCGAACCGAGCGCCTGGGCGACGAGCAGGAACCCGAGCACCAGCGCCGCGACAACCACGAGTGGACCGATGGCGAAGGCCGGGTTGGCGTCGAGATTGGGAACGGCGTCGGAGATGATCGAACCCAACGAGGGCTCCGGGGGCCGGACTCCGATGCCGACGAAACTCATTCCGGACTCCACGAACACCGCGATCGACAGCGACAGCGCGACCTGAACGGCCAAGGGTTCGAGTGTGTTCGGCAGGACGTGTCTGCGCAGCACCCACCATCGACTCGCCCCGATCACCTCCGCCGACTCGACGAACGGCTGCTCCCGGACGCGCAGCACCTGGGTCCGGATGGTCCGGCCGAAGATCGGCACCTCGGCCACCACGATCACCACGACCACCGTCGTCGCGCCGGGCCCGATGATCGCCGCCAACGCGATGGCCAGGATCAGCGCCGGGAAGGCGAGTACGACGTCGAACAGCCGTTGGGCCAGCACGTCGCTCACGGGATGCAGGGTGGACACCAGGCCGAGCAGCGACCCGATCAGCGCACCGACCGGCACCGCCACGAAGATGATCTCGAGGTTGATCGTGATGCCGTGCAGCACACGGGAGTAGACGTCGCGGTTGACCTGGTCGGTGCCGAGCCAGTGCTGTGCACTGGGGCCGAGCAGGTTGGCACCCGCGATCTGCTCGGTGGGCCCGAACGGCGCCAGCCAGTGCGCCAGGAGGCCGGCCGCGACCACCGCGACCACCAACACCACGCCGACCAGTCCCTGCCCGCGAGTGAGCGCGGCGAGCGTCTCCCGTCGGCGCTGAGGCGGCGCGGACAACGCCCGGTCCGCGACCGCCGGATCGTCGATCTCGGTGACACTCACGGCGTACCCCCGATGCGGATCCGCGGATCCAGGTAGGCGTGCACCACGTCCGTGACGAGCTGCACGAACACGAACACAGTGACGGAGATCAACAGCAGTACCTGCACCACCGGGTAGTCGCGTCGGCTGATGCCCTGCTCGATCAGCTGGCCGATGCCTGGCCAGGCGAAGATCGCCTCCACCAGAACCGCGCCACCGAGCAGCTGCCCGGCCTGCAGACCGAGCACGGTCAACATCGTCGGGAGCGCATTGCGAAGTGCGCTGCCGCTGACCAGGTTCCACCGAGACACGCCGAGTGCCCGTGCCGTGAGGACGTAGGGCTGACGCATCTCGGTGCGCAGCGACTCGGTGAGGAAACGGGTCAACGCCGCGGCCACCGGCAGCCCCAGGCACACCGCAGGCAACAGCAGGTACTGCATCGAGATGTCCGGCCGGGCCAGGAAGCCGCCCGGGGGAAGTCCGCCGGCAGGTAGCACCGGCACCAACACCGCGAACACCAGCACCAGCAGCACGCCGCTGACGAACGGCGGCAACGCGACCGCGACGGTGTTGAAGCCGGCCACGAGGCCGGTCAGCCACCGCGTCGGCCACACCACCGCCGCGACGCTCAGCAACAGGGCGACCACCAGGGCCAGTACCAGCGCGGTCACCGCGAGCACCACCGTGTTGACGAGTCCGGCGACCACCAGATCGGAGATCTGGCCGCCGATCACGTACGACCGTCCCAGGTCGAAGGTCGCCACCGAACCGAGCCACGCCACGTACTGGGCGGGAATCGACCGGTCGAGACCGAGCGAATGCCGGATCGCGGCAACGGCTTCCGGTGAGGCGTCGGGCCCGGCCAGACTGGTCGCCGGGTCGCCGGGTACCAGCCGCAGCACGAAGAAGATCAGTAACGAGGCCAGCAGCAGAACGGCGACGGCCGACGGCAGCCGGCGCGCGAGGTATCGCACCATTGCGTTGACTCCTCTCGGGTCGGCCGTCAGGCCAGATAGGCGTCCGTGTAGACGATTTCCGAGCGTTTGGTCCAGTCGATGCCGTGCACCTTCCTGGCCGCGGCGAGCTGGTTGAGCACCACCCCGATCTCCACCAGGAACAGCCCGTCCAGCAGCTGGTCGCTGACGGCCCGGTACCTCGCCGTCGCCTCGGCACCGGTGCCGTCGACCACCTGCCAGGCCGCGTCGGCGGCATCGACGTAGGCCGGGTTCTCGTAGTGCGAGGCGTTCTTCAGCGCGTTGAACGGGTAGGCGCTCACCGTGAGCGTGGACGGGACGTACTGGGCCCACGAGTGGAACGTCGTCCACAGGCCCGGAATCGTCCCGCCGATCAGCTGTTTGACGAACGCCGCACCCTCCTGGGGGTCGAGCCGGACGGGGATGCCGACCTCCGCCAGGTTCGCCTGCACGATCTGCGCAGTGGCCTCGTAGAAGGGGTTGCCCGCCTGATAGGTCAACGGCAGCTCCGGCACCGGTGCCCCGTGCTCGGCGAGCACGGCTTTCGCCTTGGCCACGTCACGGACGTACGTCCTGTTCTTGGCCTCGTCGTAGGCGGGCGAGGTCTTGGGCCACGGCAGGTTCACCGGGTAGCCCGAGCCACGGAACACCTCCGCGACGACACGGTCGCGGTCCACCGCGTACGCGATCGCCTGGCGCACCCGCACGTCGGCGAGAGCCGGGTGCGTGACGTTGGCACCGACGTACACCTGAAGCTCCGCGCCCTCGAGCGAGACGGACTGAAATCCGGCTGTCCTGCCGAGTGTTTCGTTGTCGCGATAGTTCAGGCCGGACGCCACCGCCACCTGGCCCGACTTGAGAGAGCTGAGCAGCGCCTGGGAGTCCGGGATGATCGCGACCTCGACCCGGTCCAGGAACGGCCTGTCCGGGATCCAGTAGTGCTCGTTGCGCTCGAAGACCAGCGCGGTGTTCGGTGTGCGCGAGACCAGCTTGAACGGCCCGGTCCCGACGAACGCCTCTCCCGCCGACAATTTGTCGATGGACTCGCGGTCGAGAATCGGCACCGTGTCGAGCAGGTCGAAGATGTTCCCGAGCGGATGCGCGAACGTCAGTCCGAGCCGGTGCGGATCGCTCGTGTCGAACGTGGTGATCGCGGCGGCGGTACTGCGCAACTGCGCCGTCCACTTGGGGTCCGCGTACGTGCGTATCGAGAACTCCGCGTCCGTGGACGTGAACGGCCGCCCACTGTGGAAGGTGACGTCGTCGCGAAGGTCCAGCGTCAGCGACAGCCCGTCGGCGGCGAGTTGCCACGACTTGGCAAGTCGCGGAACGGGTTCGACCTTGTCGTGCGGGTACCGAACCAGACTGTCGTAGGCGAGGCCGATCACGGTGGTCGAGCCGGCCGTGTTGGTGAGGAAGGTCGACGGGATCACGTCGGCGGTGATGCCGGCCTGGAGGGTACCGCCGCGGACGGGGGTACCGGAGGCGCCGGCCCCGGCACCCGCCTTCTGCTCGCCGACCGCCGAGGAGCACGCTCCGAGCAGTCCGGTACCGAGGATCGCGGCGGCCGTCAGACCCGCACCACGGAAGAAGGTACGTCGGTCGAGGGCGGAGATTGTGGTGGTCGTGGAGCTCACTGGGGAAAGGTCCTTCGCATGGAGGTGAGCGGATCGGCGTAGAGGGCACTGAGCGAGACGACACCCGCGGCGAACTCCTGGACCCGGTTTCCGAAACCGGTGATCCGGATGTCCTTGCGGGCCAGGCTCGACGTGTGCGCGAACGCCTCCGCGACGTGGGGGATCCCGGCCGGGTACTCGGTGAACGCCTGCCCACCGAGAATCACCCGATCCGGGTTGAAGAGGTCGCGCAGCATCGCGACGGTGCGACCGAGCACCCGGGCTCGCTCGACCAGAAGTTCGTGTGCCGGAATCGATCCCGCCGCCGCCGCGCGGTACACGGCCGCGATGGCGGGCCGCTCGTCGGTGTCGGTCAGGATGCCGGCGTCGCGGGCCGCGGTGATCGTGGCCCGGTCACTGACCGTGGCCTCGAGGCAGCCGCGCGCTCCGCAGGAGCACTGGGCCGAGGAGCCCGTTGGCAGGTGCACGATCGAGCCCGGACCGCTGGACGGCGTGTGCACCCGGCCGTCGATGGTGACCGCCACCCCCGCGGTCTCCCGGGCGTAGAAGTAGAGGCTGGTGCCGGCGGCCGGGGTGTCGCCGGGACGCTGCGGTGCGAGCAACAGCTCGGAGGCGGCCATCGCCTCCACGTGCGCGGCGACGGACACCGGCAGGCCGAGGCCCTCGCCGATCACGGCGCCGACCGGGGCGTCGGCCCACCCGAGACGCGGGTGGTCGACCCTGCCCGTCGTCGCGTCGACCCGACCGCCGAGTGCGACGCCCACCCACAGCGGCTTGCGCTTGTGCCAGCGGGAGACGAACATCCTTGCACTGCGGGTGATCTGGGCGAGCGCGCCCTGCTGCGGCCCGGTCGGGGTGGCGATCTCCACAGCGCCGAGAACCTTGCCACGAATATCGCTCGCGACGATGCCGGTGACGACCGCACCGATGTGAATGCCGATGGTGAGGTACGGCTCGTGGTTGGCCTCGAACGGGACCCGGGGCCTGCCCACCGCGCCCGACGCGGTGAGGTCACCGCGCTCGCGCAGCAGCCCCTCCGCCAGGAGGGCGGCGACCTGGCGGTTCACCGTGGCGGTGGACAGGCCGGTGGCCTTGGCCGCGGTGTCCCGGGCGATCGGGCCGCGCGAGCATGCGACCCGGAAGACGGCCGCGGACGGCGAGTCGCCGACCCGCAGCTCCGGGGGAACGATCTGGACACGTTGTGCGGTACGGGGGGTGGGCCGGGTGAGCACGGCCGCGGACGACAGAGTTGAGGTGAGCACTCGAATTCCTTGCACTTCGTCCCTGGCGGGACAGACCTACACGGTGTGGGAGAGCGCTGCCGTCGAACGGGACACCGACGTATCGCCGGCGACGCTCTTCAGAGCGGCCGGAAACGGGAGTCGACGTGCGAGAACGGGCGGCGCGGACTAGCTACAGATACCGCGAGGGGAACAACACAGTTCCCGTGCCAGGGGCAGGCGAGAACCCAGTGCGGCGGTCACATAGGTGACCCGCAACGGGGACGGCCGGCCGGAGTTCATGGCGCCAAGTTAGCACCCCGTCGAATTCTCCTCCAACCGAGGGGAAATCCCCTCCGGCATGGGTGGTTTCCGGATACCGGTTGCGATCAGGGTGACGGAAAACCTTGGCCACACCGGAGCCCACTGGTTGCCTGGACCGCAGCACAGAGTCACCCCCAATCCGACGAAAGGTCTTTCATGTCTATCGATTTCGCAAGTCAGACAACGGCGACACGAGCCTCCGTCGTCAAGCTCGGCGCCCACATCGGCGCCCGCGTCGATGGGGTTGCACTCGGCGGCGACCTCGACCCGGCGACGGTCACGCTGATCCGTCAGGCGCTGCTCGCGCACAAGGTCGTCTTCTTCCGCGGCCAGCATCACCTGGACGAGGAATCGCAGTACGAGTTCGCCCGCCTGCTCGGCGAACCCACAACCGCGCACCCGACCGTCACCTCCCGCGGCGAGAGAATCCTGCCGATCGACTCCGAGTACGGCCGCGCCAACAGCTGGCACACCGACGTCACGTTCGTCGACCGCATCCCGAAGGCCTCGATCCTGCGGGCCGAGGTGCTGCCTGCCTACGGCGGCTCGACCACGTGGGCGTCCACCGTCGCCGCCTACGACTCCCTGCCCGAGCCGCTCGTGGCGCTGGTGGAGAACCTGTGGGCAACGCACACCAACGTCTACGACTACGCGGCGAGCACCGCCGAGACCGTCGACGACAAGGGCGAGGAGTACCGGCGGGAATTCCAGTCCACCTACTACGAGACCCAGCACCCCGTGGTGCGCGTGCACCCCGAGACCGGCGAACGCTCACTGCTCCTCGGCCACTTCGTCAAGGGTTTCGTCGGCCTCGGCGCCACCGAGTCGCAGGCGTTGTTCCAGCTGCTGCAGGCCCGCATCACCAAGCTCGAGAACACCACCCGGTGGAACTGGGAGGCCGGTGACGTCGCGATCTGGGACAACCGCGCGACCCAGCACTACGCGATCGACGACTACGACGGCCAGCGCCGTCGCCTCGGCCGGATCACGCTCGCCGGCGACGTCCCGGTCAATGTCCACGGCGAACGCAGCCGCATCGTCGCCGGCGACGCCTCGCACTACTCGACCATCGATCAGCCGGCGCGGGTCGCGAGCTGATGACCGTCCCGCCGCACGCCAGGGGCTACGATGGGTTCGCGGGCCGGATCGGCCGGACCACCGACGACTCGACCCCGTCCTGGACGCCGACCCCGACCGCCACCCCGGGATCGCCGAACATCGTCGTCGTCCTGATCGACGACATGGGCTACAGCGACATCGGACCGTTCGGCTCCGAGATCGACACGCCCAGCCTCGATCGACTCGCCGCCTCGGGCGTGCGGCTCACGAACTACCACACCACCCCGCTGTGCTCGCCGTCGCGCGCGGCACTGCTCACCGGCCTCAATCCGCATCGGGCGGGTTACGGCTTCGTCGCCAACGCCGACCCCGGCTACCCGGGCCTGCGGCTCGAGTTGGCGGAGGACGTGCTCACCCTGCCGGAGATCCTGCGCGGCAACGGATATGCCACCTATGCGGTCGGCAAGTGGCACCTGGTCCGCGATGCCGACATGCGACCCGGCGCCACCCGTGCCTCGTGGCCCACCCAGCGCGGGTTCGACCGGTACTACGGGTCGCTCGAGGGACTCAATTCGTTCTACTACCCGAACCAGCTCGTCTCGGACAATTCCGTGGTCGATGTCGACGAGTACCCCGAGAACTACTACCTGACCGACGATCTGACCGACAAGGCCGTCGGCTACCTGAAGGACCTGCGGGCGCACGAACCGGACAAGCCGTTCTTCCTGTACTTCGCCCACGTCGCGATGCACGGCCCCCTGCAGGCGAAGCCGTCCGACATCGCCAAGTACCGGGGCAGGTACGCCGAGGGCTGGGACGTGCTGCGCGAGAGCCGCTTCGCCGCACAGCTGGCGCAGGGGCTCTTTCCGGAGGGCACCCGGCAGGCACCGCGCAACGCCGAGACGGGCTACGACGTGCCGGCCTGGGAGTCGCTCGACGGCGACCAGCAGCGCCGGTTCGCCCGGTACATGGAGGTGTACGCGGCCATGGTCGACTCGATCGACCAGAGCGTGGGCCGGATCCTCGACACCGTCGCCGAACTCGGCGAACTCGACAACACCATCGTGGTGTTCACCTCCGACAACGGCGGCACCGCGGAGGGCGGCCCCGAGGGCACCCGCAGCTACTTCGCGCAGTTCGCCCACGTCACCGACCCCGCCTGGGTGGGCGACGTGCCGCACGACGAGGAACTGATCGGCACGGCCAGGCTCGGCGTGCACTACCCGCGCGGCTGGGCGCAGACCTCGAACACCCCGTTCCGCTTCTACAAGGGACAGTCGTTCGCCGGGGGCGTCCGGGTGCCGTTCGTGCTGTCCTGGCCCGAGGGCCTGCGAAGAAGCGACGGCGACAACGGCATCCGCGACCAGTTCGCGTACGTCACCGATCTCGCTCCGACGCTGCTGTCCCTGGCCGGCATCGAGCCACCGGGACTGCGGAACAACCTGCCCGCCAAGGAGTTCGACGGGGTCGATGCGTCGGCCCTGCTGCGCGACCGCGGCTCCGAGAGCACGCACACCGAGCAGTACACCGAGATGACCGGCAACCGCGGCTTCTACCGGGACGGCTGGAAGCTGCTGGCCCTGCACCCCGGCGCCGACGTGGACGCCCCCGTGTGGCAACTGTTCGACGTGCGCACCGACCCGACCGAACTCCACGACCTCGCCGACCGGCACCCGGAGAAGGTGGCCGAACTCGCGCAGGCCTGGGACGACGCGGCGTGGACGAACACCGTGTTCCCGCTCGTCAGCGCGGGCGGGCTCGCCGTCCGCAGGCCGGCAGAGGAGGCGTTGTCGCGACCTGTCCGCATTCTGGCAGGCACCCCCACCCTGGAACGCTACCGCTCGTCGAGGCTGATCTCCTTCCGCGACTTCGTCATTGGCGCGGATCTCGGCGCCGACGGCTTCCGGGAGGGCAACGAGGGCGTCCTCGTCGCGCACGGCGACCCGCAGGGCGGCTACCTGCTCTACGTGGAGGACGGTCATCTGCTGTTCGGGATCAACAGCTTCGGCCGGTACACCTCGGTCGACGCGGGGCCGGTACCGGTGGGATCGCGGCTGATCGAGGTGTCCGCGGCCGTCCGGCCTCGCCTGCGCTGGGACTTCACCGTCCGGGTCGACGGCGTCCCCGCCGCCGACCTGCTCGGGCAGGTGCAGTTGGTCGGGATGGCACCGTGGACCGGCATCTCGGTCGGGGTGGACGCGCGCGGCCCGGTGTCCTGGGATCTGCGCGAGCGCCGCGGGCCCTTCCGTTACTCGGGTGGCCTGCGCGCGGTCACCTACTCCCCCGGGCCGGTCCGGGTGCCCGGCGAGGTGATCGACCGCGTCGAGCGGGAGGCCGAGCTCGTGGCTGACTAGCGACGGCGCCGGCGATAGATTTGGGCCATGGACCTGCGCCAGATGGAGTACTTCCTCGCTGTCGTCGACTGCGGCGGAGTCACCCGCGCGGCAGCGCGACTGCGCGTCGCGCAGCCGTCGCTGTCGCAGGCGGTGCGCAAGCTCGAGAAAGACCTGGGCACCGAGTTGTTCCACCGCGTCGGCCGGGGACTGGTCCTGTCTCCGGCCGGCGAGGCGCTCGTCGGTCCGGCCCGCGCGATCCTCCGGGAGGTGACGGCCGCAGAGAACGCCGTGCGCGACGTCGGTGCGATGCGCGGCGGCCGCATCGACATCGCCTCGCTCTCGGACCTGTCCTCCGACCCGCTGTCGGTGTGGGTCGCCAAGTTCCGTCGCCAGTACCCGGACGTTCGGTTCCACATCGAGGAACGGGACAAGATCGCGGACATCGTCACGCTGGTGCGCTCGGGCGCGTGCGAGCTGGGCATCCTCTCGACGCCGTTGCCGACCGAGGATCTCGAGGGCGAGAAGCTGATCGACCAGCAGCTCGTGCTCGTGTGCCCACCGGGCACCGAGGCGCAGTGGCCGGATCCCGTGCCCATCGAGCGACTCTCCCGGGCCCCGTTCGTGATGGGCGAAAGGGGCACGGCGACCAGAGATTTCATCGAGCGCTCGCTGCGCAGGCACGGCGTGGAACCGGACGTCGCGGTGGAGGTCCGCCAGCGCGGCGCCGTACTGCCGATCGTCCTGGCATGCGGCGGGGTGTCGATCGTCCCGCTGCGCAGCGGGCTCGACGCCATGCTGCGCAACGGGGTGGTCCGCGAACTCTCGCCGCGACTGACCCGAGGCATGGGCGTGATCCGCCGTCCCGGCCGGCTCACCGAGGCCTCCGCACAGTTCCTGGCCACTGCCCGCGCGTCCTTCGAGGAGTTCGCGGCATCCATCGACGCCCACATGGCCTCCGGCATCTCGCTGGTGGCGGCCGCGAAGCTGACCCGCGACGAGTCCGATCGCGACCTGCGTGAGGGGAACGCGCGGACGGCCGGCGATTCATAGGCAGAGGCAGTATTTTTGCTACTTTTTTAGTCTTTGACCCAATCTATCCCCTCGCCTTGAATGGTGTGCACCAGATCACAACACCGCGGCGCGAGCCGGATCCCCCACCCTGACGGCCACCCCTCCCCCGTCCGGATCGGACCCTGCCACGCAGGTAGCCGCGGCAGTTCGTTGCCGAAGGGGCACCATGACACAGACAACTCTGCCGGAGAGCACACCGGCTCAGCGAAGGAAGTCGTCGCTCATGCGGCGCGCGTGGATCGTCACCGGTCTGCTCGTCGTCTTCATGCTCGTCAACAATGCGGACAAGACGGTCATCGCGTTCGGTGGCGTTCAGATCCAGAAGGACCTGGGACTCTCGCCGGAGCAGTTCGGCGTGGTCCAGAGCGGCTTCTACTGGCTGTTCGCCGCAGGCGCGCTGTTCTTCGGCTGGCTCTCGTCCCGGGTGAGCATCCGATGGCTGTTGGCCGGGCTGATGCTGATGTGGGTCGCCACCATGATTCCGCTGCTCGGGACCGTCGGGTTCGGGGTCCTGCTGACCTGCAGGATCATCCTCGGCTTCGCCGAGGGGCCCGCCTTCGCGCTGTCGAACCACGCCGTCCACTCCTGGTTCCCCGCGGAGAAGCGAGCATTGGCAGGCGGAGTCGTCTCGGCGGGCGCCTCGGTGGGGACGCTGCTCGCCGCGCCCTTTCTCAGCTGGATGATCGTCACCTGGAACTGGCATGCCGCGTTCTACGTCCTGATCGGCCTCGGACTGGTCTGGACGCTGGCGTGGCTGCTGATGGGCAAGGGTGCACCGGACGCCACCGAGCAGAACGCGTCCGCCAAGGTCCTCGAGGCGGTCGATGCGCCTTATCGGCTCATCCTGAAGACCGGCACCGTCATCGGCATCACCCTGGTGACCTTCTGCTCCTACTGGTCGACCACCCTCAAGGTGGCGTGGCTGCCGGTCTACCTCACCGACGGACTCGGCTACGACACCCTCACCACGGGCCGACTCGTGATGCTTCCCTACGGCCTCGCGGCCGTGGGCGCCATCGCCGCCGGCTGGACATCCAATCGGCTGATCGCACGAGGAGTGTCCCGACGCATCGCCCGCGGCTACCTGGCGGCCGGGCTCGTCGCAAGCGCCGGCGTCTGCATGGCCGCGTTCACCGTCCTGAGCACCGGGGTAGTCCAGATCGCGCTGGTCTCGCTGGCCTTCTCGCTGAACACCGCGGCCTACGGCGTCGCGATGTCGGCAGTCGCCGACGTCGCGCCGGCGAACAAGCGGGGCATGGTTCTCGGCGGTCTCGGGGCCGTGGCCAGTATCTCCGGGATGATCGCGCCCCTGCTGCTCGGATTCACCGTCGGCGGTGCCGCCGACAAGGTCTCCGGGTACGGGACCGGATTCGTCATCAGCGGCGCGCTGATGGTCGTCGGCAGCGCCATCGCGGTCTTCCTGGTCGACCCGGATCGCGACATCACCCTCATCCGCAAGCGCGTCGGCGCAGTCGGCGACAAGGTCGAGGTGACCGCATGATCGACAAGCCTCTGGACGACGTCCGCGTCGTCGACTTCGGACAGTTCATCGCGGCCCCGGCGGCAACCCAGGTCCTCGTGGATCTCGGCGCCGACGTGATCAAGATCGAACCGGTGCACGGCGAGTCGGCCCGCGGGATCGGCCCGCACGGCGAGGCCATGGTGCAGAACTACAACCGCGGCAAGCGCGCCATCGCGCTCGACCTCAAGGATCCGCGCGGCCAGGAGATCGCCCGCAGGCTGATCGCCGACGCCGACATCGTCGTGCAGAACCTGCGCCCCGGCGTGATGGACTCGCTCGGCCTCGGAGCCGAGGCGATGCGCGCCGCGCACCCACACCTGGTGTACGCCACCGTGAGCGGATTCGGCCTGCACGGGCCGTCCCGCAACCGCGCCGGCCTCGACATCGCCGCACAGGCGGAGAGCGGCCTGATGTGGGTGACCGGCGAGCGGGATCGGGAGCCGCAGAAGGTCGGCGCCCAGATCGTGGATGCCGCAACCGGTTACGTCTGCGCCCAGGCCATCCTCGCCGCCTACATCCGGCGCCTGCGCACCGGGGAGGGCGACACCGTCGAGGTCTCGCTGCTCGAGGTCGCGCTGCACCTGCAGACACCGAACTGGGGTGCGTACCTCGCCACCGGGGTCGAACCGATGCGAATCGGCAACGGCCAGCCGACGGTGGCGCCCGCCGCGGACATCATGCCGACCAGCGACGGCAGCGTCGTGGTCTCCGCCTACTCCGAGGTCCACTTCACCCGGCTGTGCCGGCTGCTGGGCAGGCCCGAACTCGCCGACGACCCCCGCTTCGCCGACAACCCGTCCCGGGTCCGCAACCGGCCTGCCCTGCTCGCCGAACTGCACGCCGTGTTCGCGACGATGACCAGTGACGAGGCGATGAGCATGTTGACCGGCAACGGCGTTGTCGCCGGCCGCATCAACACCTATCCCGAGGCCCTGCGCAGCCCCGACGTCGAGGCCTCCGGACTCTTCATCGAGGTCAGCCGCCCCGACGGCATGCCTGCGACCGCCCTTGGCACGCCGTGGCACCTCGAGAGCGTCCCGAAGCTGCCCACGGCCGGCGCGCCCGACCTGGGCCAGCACACCGCCGAACTGCTCACCGAGCTCGGCTACCCGGGCGAGGCGATCGATGCCCTCGCCGCCGACGGCGTCGTCGTCCGGCGCTAGTCACCTCAACACCCGCACCACCACATTTTTGAAGGAATCATCATGCAGCGCACCATCTTCACCGAGGATCACGACGACTTCCGGGACTCGGTCCGCCAGTTCATCTCCAAGGAGATCACTCCGAACATGCCCGAGTGGGAGGCGGCCGGCTGCATCCCTCGCGACTTCTACTACAAGACCGCCGAGATCGGCATCAACGGCCTGCAGGTGCCCGAGCAGTACGGTGGCGGCGGCATCGACAGCTTCCTGTTCAACACCGTCGTCTACGAGGAGATCGGTTACGCGGCGGCGTCTCTCGGCGGTTTCCAGGTACACCTGAACACCGTGCTGCCCTACTTCCTCGAGTACGCGAACGAGGAGCAGCGCCAGCGTTGGTTCCCCGGCTTCGCCGACGGCAGCCTGGTGAGCTCGATCGCGATGACCGAACCCGGCATCGGCTCCGACCTCGCGGGCGTCGCCACCACCGCGGTCCGCGACGGCGACCACTACATCCTCAACGGCAACAAGACGTTCATCACCGGTGGTATCGGCGCCGACCTGGTGATCGTGGTGGCGCGCACCTCCAAGGACGCCGAGAACCGCCGCAACGGCCTGTCGCTGCTGGTGGTGGAGGGTGACATGCCCGGCTTCATCCGCGGTCGGAACCTGCACAAGATCGGGATCAAGTCGTCCGACACCGCGGAGCTCACCTTCGACAACGTCCGCGTGCCCGTGGCCAACCTGCTCGGCGAGGAGGGTGGTGCGTTCGCGATGCTCGGCCACAACCTGCCGCAGGAGCGGCTGTCGATCGCGATCACCGCGCAGTCCACGGCCACCGCCGCGATGAACCTCGCCATCGAGTACGCCCAGGAACGCATGGTGTTCGGCAAGCCGCTGGCCAGTTTCCAGAACACCAAGTTCGTGCTCGCCGAGTGCGCGACCGAGCTGCAGGCCGGGCAGTCGATGATCGATCAGGCGCTGGTCGCCCTCGACGGGCGCACCCTCACCCCGGCCGACGCCGCGAAGGTGAAGCTGTTCTGCACCGAGATGCAGGCCCGGGTCATCGACAAGTGCCTGCAGCTGCACGGCGGCTACGGCTACATGACCGAGTACCCGATCGCCCGGCTGTACGCCGACGCCCGCGTCACCCGGATCTACGGCGGCACCAGCGAGGTCATGAAGAGCGTCATCTCCAAGTCGCTCGGAATCTGAAGACTCGCCCCCACGAGAGCATCGAAGGACCAATCACCATGCAAATCAAGGACATCAATGCGGTCGTCACCGGCGGCGCCTCCGGCCTCGGCCTTGCCACCGCCACCCGGCTGATCGAGTCCGGCGCCACCGTCACCCTGCTCGACCTGCCCGGCTCCCCCGGCGCCGAGCAGGCCGAGGCACTCGGCCCGGCCGCGCAGTTCGTGCCGACCGACGTCACCGACCAGGATGCGGTGGCCGCGGCCTTCGCTGCTGCCGCCGAACGCGGACCGGTGCGCGCCGTCGTGCACTGCGCCGGCCGCGGCAAGCCGATGCGCATCCTCGACAAGGCAGGCAAGGCCACCGACCTCGAGCCGTTCGAGTCGGTGATCCGGCTCAACGTGATCGGCACGTTCAACGTGCTGCGCTACGCCGCCGAGACGATGGCCGCCAACGAGCCGCTCGACGGCGATCGCGGCGCGATCGTGCTCACCGCGTCCGTGGCCGCCTACGAGGGGCAGATCGGGCAGATCAACTACGCGACCTCCAAGGCCGGTGTGGTGGGCATGACCCTGCCCGCCGCCCGCGACCTCGCCAGCGTCGGGGTCCGGGTGTGCACCATCGCGCCCGGTGTGTTCGCCACCCCCCTGCTGCTGAACGCCCGCGACGACATCCGCGACGCGCTGGCCGCGGCGGTCCCGCACCCCCAGCGGCTCGGTGAGCCCGCCGAGTTCGCGTCGCTGGCCGAGCACATCATCTCCAACGGCATGCTCAACGGCGAGACGATCCGCCTCGACGGCGCCATCCGGATGGCCCCCCGGTGACCGACCAGGCCACCGCGCCGGTCGTACTGACGGAGCGGCGCGGTCGGGTGCTGGTGGTGACGCTGAACCGCCCGCACGCCCGCAACGCGGTCGACGGTGAGGTGGCACTCGGGGTCGCGGCGGCGATGGAGCTGCTCGACTCCGATCCCGAGCTGAGCGTCGGAGTGCTCACCGGCGCGGGCGGATACTTCTGCGCCGGAATGGATCTCAAGGCCTTCCTCCGCGGCGAGAGTCCCCGTGCCCCGGGCCGCGGGTTCGCCGGACTGGTCGAGGCGACGCCCGCCAAGCCCCTGATCGCCGCCGTCGACGGTCCCGCGCTGGCCGGCGGGTTCGAGATCGTCCTGGCCGCCGACCTCGTCGTGGCCGCGCCGACGGCGACCTTCGGTCTGCCCGAGGTCCGGCGCGGCCTGGTGGCCGCCGCGGGCGGGTTGACCCGGCTGCCGGCCCGGCTGCCGCGCGCCGTGGCACTGGAGATGGTGCTCACCGGCAAGACCATGACCGCTGCGCAGCTGCACCCGCTCGGACTGGTCAACCGGCTGGCACCCGAGGGCGAAGTGCTCACCGCCGCAGTCGAACTCGCCGACGAGATCGCCGCCAACGGCCCGCTCGCGGTCCGGGCCAGCAAGAAGGTCGTCGACGAGTCCCCCGCTTGGCCACCGGCCGAGACCTTCGAGCGGACCCGGCAGATCGTGATGCCGGTGTTCGGCTCCAACGACGCCCGCGAAGGTGCGGCCGCCTTCACCGAACGACGAACCCCGGTCTGGACCGCCACATGAGGACCGGGTACGAGAGAACAGGAACACACCATGCGTGACGCAGTCATCGTCGAGGCGGTGCGGACCCCGATCGGGCGCCGCAAGGGCAGCCTCGCCGAGGTCCACCCCGTCGACCTGTCCGCGAGCATCCTCACCGCGCTGCTCGATCGTTCCGGCGTCGAGGCCGGGACCGTCGAGGACGTCGTCTGGGGCTGCGTCGGGCAGGTCGGTGAGCAGGCCGGCAACATCGCTCGCAACACCGTCCTCGCCGCCGGGTGGCCGGAGTCCGTGCCCGGCACCACGATCGAGCGGCAGTGCGGGTCGAGTCAGCAGGCGCTGCACTTCGCCGCGGCGGGCGTGATCGCCGGCCAGTACGACGTCGTCGTCGCGGGCGGCGTCGAGTCGATGACCCGGATCCCGATGGGCTCGGCGCGCCGGGTCGGGCTCGGCGACCCGAACAGCGACGCGATCAGGCGCCGGTACGAGGGCGTCGAGTTCAACCAGGGCCGCGGCGCCGAGATCCTCGCCGCCCGATACGAGCTGAGCCGGGGCTGGCTCGACGAGTACAGCCTGCGTTCGCACCAGCGCGCGGCGCAGGCGGCCGACGACGGCCGCTTCGTCGGCGAGATCGCGCCGGTCACCCTGCCGGACGGAACGAAGTTCGACGCCGACGAGGGCATCCGTCGCGGCACGACGCTCGACAAGCTGGCACAGCTCGAGACGGTGTTCGACGCGGACGGCCGGGTCACGGCGGGCAACGCCTCGCAGATCTCCGACGGCGCCGCCGCGCTGCTGGTGATGTCCGGCGACCGGGCCCGGCAGCTGGGGCTGACCCCGCTGGCCCGGGTGCACACCGCGACGGTGATCGGCGACGATCCGATCGCGATGCTGGGCGGCCCGATTCCCGCGACTGCGCGGGTGCTCGAGCGCGCCGGCCTGGCCCTCGACGACATCGGCGCCTTCGAGGTCAACGAGGCGTTCGCCAGCGTCGTCGGGGCCTGGCTGCGGGCGACCGGGGCCGACGAGGACCGGGTGAATCCCCTCGGCGGTGCGATCGCACTCGGCCATCCGCTCGGCGGCTCGGGTGCCCGGCTGGCCACCACCCTCGTCCACCACATGCGTGGCGAGGGCATTCGGTACGGGCTGCAGACGATGTGTGAGGGCGGCGGTATGGCCAATGCCACCGTCTTCGAGAACCTCTCCGTCTCCGACTGAGACCCGGGCGACCCTCTCCGCGGGCGGAGTGGGTTCGCGGGCAGCCCCGTCGCACGCGTCCGGTGCGGCGGGGCTGTCGCGGTGGAGCACCGACCGGACGAGTCGGTCCTACGATGAGGCCATGACCATTTCGCCTGATGCAACCGTCGCCGTCGTCACCGGAGCGAGCTCCGGAATCGGGGAGGCCACCGCGCGGACGTTGGCCGCGCAGGGCTTTCACGTGGTGGTCGGGGCCCGGCGCCTCGACCGGCTCGAACGCCTGGCCAAGGACATCGGCGGCACCGCGCTCGAACTCGACGTCACCGACGAGGACTCCGTCGACGCGTTCGCCGCGGTCCTGCCCCGGGTGGACGTGCTCGTCAACAACGCGGGCGGCGCGAAGGGCCTGGCGACCGTGCAGGAGGCCGACCTCGACGACTGGCGCTGGATGTGGGAGACCAACGTCCTGGGCACGCTGCGCATCACGAAGGCCTTGCTGCCCAAGCTGATCGAGTCCGGCGACGGGCTGATCGTCACCATCACCTCGGTCGCCGCCTTCGAGGCCTACGACAACGGCTCCGGTTACACCTCGGCCAAGCACGCCCAGGCGGTGCTGCACCGGACCCTGCGCGGCGAACTGCTCGGCCAGCCGGTGCGGCTGACCGAGATCGCGCCCGGCGCCGTGGAGACCGAGTTCTCACTGGTCCGGTTCTCCGGCGACGAGGAGCGGGCGGCCAAGGTGTACGAGGGCATCACCCCGTTGGTGGCCGCCGACGTCGCCGAGGTGATCGGATTCGTAGCGTCCCGGCCCTCGCACGTGAACCTGGACCAGATCATCATCAAGCCCCGCGACCAGGCCTCCCCCGGCCGGTTCGCGCGGAAGTGACGCGGGTGCAGCGCGAACTGACCCCCGGTGACCTGCTGGACGGGCGCGGACGACTGGCCGAGGCCGGTTGGGCGCGATCCGAGGTTCGCCGCTACGACCGCGACGCCGTCGCCGCCTCCCGGCTCCGCATCAAGGAGTGGGACTACTACTGCGTGCTGACCCCGGAGTACGGGCTGGCTCTCACCGTCGCAGACAACGGGTACATGGGGCTGCTGGGGGTGTCCTGGCTGGACCTGACCGGGCGCACCGAGGTCACCGAGAACGTCATGCTGCCGTTCCCGATGGGCCGGATGGGACTGCCTGCCGGCGCCGATGCCGGTGACGTGCTCGCATCGCACAAGGACCTGCGAATCGAGTACCGGCACGTCGACGGCGGACGGGTGCTGAGCGTCGACCACCCCGGATTCGACGGCGGCCGCGGGCTCAGTGGCGAGCTCCGCCTCGACCGGCCGCCGACCGACCGGATGGTTGTCGCGACTCCGTTCACGGGTGCGCCCAAGGCCTTCTACTACAACCAGAAGATCAACTGCCTGCCCGCGACCGGCGAGATCACCGTCGGCGGCAGGGCGTTCGCATTCGATCCGGCCACGGCCTTCGGGGTCTTCGACTGGGGTCGCGGCGTCTGGACGTACGACAACACCTGGTACTGGGGTTCGGCCTCGGGCCTCGTCGACGGCAGACCGTTCGGCTTCAACATCGGTCACGGTTTCGGTGACACCTCCGCAGCCACCGAGAACATGCTGTTCGTCGACGGTTGCGGACACAAGCTCGACGAGGTGACCTTCCACCTGCCCGCCGACACCTACGACGGCGCCGACTGGACGTTCACGAGCAACGACGGCCGCTTCGAGATGACGTTCGCGCCGGTCCTCGACCGCGCTGCCAGCACCGACCTCAAGGTGCTCGCATCCATTCAGCACCAGGTTTTCGGGCGCTTCACCGGGCACGTGGTGCTCGACGACGGCAGCCGGCTCGAGGTCCGGGACCTGCTCGGGTTCGCGGAGAAGGTCCGCAACCGCTGGTGAGCTGACGGCGAGGCAGTTGCCCCCTCCGCAACTGCCTCGCCCTCGACCGATCGGACAACCTCCCCGCCAGCGTCGAACTCGTACCTTCCCCCGTACGCCGCTCGCCCCCCGCTGGCCGGATTCCTTACCGGCTGTCTGTTTTGACGCGGCAACGAACCGAACGGTTCCGTCTTGTTTCGAGAACCCGGATTCTCAGCTGACCGGGGCGTGCGTCGGCGTCGCGGGCACGACCGGCGCCGGGGCCGCAGCGGCGGTGGGCGCGGGGAGCGCCGACATCGACTGCCAGGTCGGCCAGTCGATCGCCCAGTCGTAGATGTCGCCGTCGGCGGCCGAGAGGTCGATGCGGGTGCCGGTCACTTCCACCGGGTCGCCGTACATGGCGGTGCCGAAGTACTGCTCGGCGTCCGAGAGCGACAGGTTGATGCAGCCGTTGGTCACGTTCGCCGAGCCCTGCACACCGGTGGTCTGCGGGTTCGCGTGGATGAACTCGCCGTTGTTCGAGATCCGCACGGCCCAGCGTTCACGCACGTTCGTGTAGAACGGCGGGTTCGACATGAGGAAGTCCTCGTGCTTCTCGGTGACCATGTGGATGCCGCTGCGAGTGACGTTGCGGGCCTCGTTGCCCTCGCCGTAGCTGACCGGAATGTCCATGATCGTCTGGCCGTCACGCACCACCTGCATGCGGTGGCTCGGCGCGCTCGCCTTCACGATCTGGCTACGCCCGATGGTGAAGTTCAGGGTCAGGTCGTCGGCGCCGAACGCGCCCGCGCCGTAGTCCACCCCGTACAGCTTCGCGACCAGGTTCACCGTGGTGCCGGGCGCCCAGTAGTTCTGCGGACGCCAGTGCACGCGTGACCCGTTGTCGTCGGGCAGCCAGGCCCACGACCCGGGCGTCGGCGGGTTGGTGGTCACGGTGAGCGCCTTCTCGACCGCGGCCTTGTTCTCCACGTGGTCGTCGAACTTGAGGATGATCGGTGCCGCGATGCCGACCTGCTGGCCGTCGGCGATGTTGGTGTTCGCCGAGGTCTTCGACTGCGGGGTGAGCGTGGTGAAGGCGCCCTGGATCGGCACGGTCTTGCCGTCCGCGCCGAGCGCGCTGCCCGACCAGGTGTAGCTGGTGCCGAAACCGAGGGGCTCGGTCACGGTGTAGGTGAGCTTGTCCGGCGACAGCACCCCCTGCACCGGCTTGCCGGTCGAGTTGGTCAGCGCGACGTTCTGCAGCGTGCCCTGGGTGACCGTCACGGACACCGGCGAGGTCGGACCCACGTCCTGGGCGCCGACCGCGGGGAGCTGGGTGACCTTGGCGACCGGGGCCTTGTCGGCCGGGGTCGCGGACCCACCGGTGCCACCGTCCGCGCAGCCCGCCAGCATCGCGACGATCGCGGTCAGCAGCACGAGCAGCGAGAACGCGCGAGGTCGATTTGTCCGAATACCCTGGATGCGCACGCAATCCACGGTACCTGCGCCGCGAGTGTGACCTGCGACTCAGCTCAGACGGCGCAGCCGACCGCGACGGGCTCCGGCTCGAGCCGCACCCCGAACGCCTCCTGCACGCCGTCGCGCACGTCCCGCGCCAGCGCCAGCAGGTCACCGGTCGACGCATGACCGCGGTTGGTCAGCGCCAGGGTGTGTTTGGTGGACAGTCGGGCGGGTGCGTCCGCACCCGGGTACCCCTTCGCGAATCCGGCGCGCTCGATGAGCCAGCCCGCCGAGAGCTTCGTCCCGCCCACACCGGGGAACTGCGGCACCCGCACGTCTGCGCCCACCCGGTCCGCGATCGCGGCCAGCACTGCGGGCAGCCGGTCCGCGGTGACCACCGGGTTGGTGAAGAACGAGCCCGCGCTCCAGGTGTCGTAGTCGCGCCCGTCGAGCACCATGCCCTTGCCCGCACGCAGGGCCAGGACGGCGTCGCGCACCTTCGCGGCCGGCCTGCGCTCGGACTCCTCGGCGCCGAGTTCCGCAGCTAACTCGCGGTAACCCAAGGGGGCGCTGAGGGCGTCGGGGCGCACGTCGAACTCCACCGCGAGCACCACCGCCGCGTCCGAGTGCTTGAGCACGCTGGTGCGGTAGCCGAGGCCGAGCGCGTCCGGCGCCACCCACGACACCTCGCCGGACGCCCGGTCGAGCAGCTGCACCCGGCGCAGCAGGGAACCGACCTCCACGCCATAGGCGCCGACGTTCTGCACCGGGGTCGCGCCCGCCGACCCGGGAATGCCCGACAGGCACTCGAGCCCGCCAAGGCCCGCCTCGACCGAGCGGGCGACCACCTCGTCCCAGACCGCGCCCGCCTCCGCGTACACCAGGTCGGAGCCGATCCGGACCGTCTCGTTCGCGACCCGCACCACGACCGCGTCCACGCCCTCGTCCGCGATCAGCAGGTTCGACCCGCCACCGAGGATCAATGTCGGGACACCCGCCGCGTCCAGCGCGCGCACCACCCCCGCCAGGGCGTCGGTGCTGCGGCAGGTGAGCATCGCGCGCGCCGGGCCGCCGAGCCGCAGCGTGGTCAGCCCCGCCATCGGGACGTCCACATCCAGCTCGGCCCCGAATTCGGTCGCCATGTCGTGTAAGGCCAGCACGGGGTCAAACGGTAGCGTGCCCGCCATGGCCCGCCGCATTCCGCATTCGTCCGCGTACCCCCAGTCCGTGGCCGCGGTCCATCGCGCCCTCACCAGCGAGCGGTACTGGCATGACCGGCTGGCCGAGGTCGGTGGCCCGGGCGCCTCGCTCGGGCACGTCACGGTCGGCGAGGGCACCGTGGACGTCCAGATGACGCAATCCGTCCCCGCAGAGCACCTGCCCGCCGTCGTCACCAAGGTCCGTCCCGGCGATCTGGTCATCACCCGCACCGAGACCTGGGGACCGCTGACCGGCGACTCCTCCGCCGGCACCTTCACCGCTCGCGTCGACGGCGTGCCCGCCACTCTCACCGGCACCATGACGCTCGCCGCGGACGGCACCGGCACCATCCTCACGATGGAGGGAAAGGTCGAGGTCAAGCTCCCGCTGATCGGCGGCAGGATCGAGTCGGCCATCGCCGATCAGGTCAGCGAACTGCTGGACAACGAGAACGAGTTCACCGCACGCTGGCTCAGCGAGCACGCGTAGGTTTCGACCCTCCGGAAACCATGTAATCTCCCGCACATGTCACGCCATATCGAGTTCACAGCCAACTACCAGATTCCCGCCGAGGCAGTTCACCGCACGCTCACCGACGAGCGTTTCTGGAACCAGCGCATCGAGAAGGCCGCCGACAGCGGCGTCACGCTCGAGCGTCTCGTCGCGGGCGAGGGCACCATCGACGTCGCGATCTCACAGCAGCTGGACGCCAACTCGCTGCCGAGCATCGTCTCCAAGTTCGTCAAGGGTGACCTCGCGCTGGTGCGCAGCGAGAAGTGGGGTCCGTTCGACGGCCAGCGCGCCGAGGGCACCTTCACCGCCGAGACCACCGGGCTGCCGATCAAGGCCGAGGGCACCGCGGTCCTGACGGTCGGCGCCGACGGCGGCGCCGTGATGAGCATCGCCGGTGAGGTCACCGTCAGCGTGAAGCTCATCGGTGGCACCGTCGAGGGCATGGTCGGCGACCAGATCATCGACATCCTCGGGCGGGACCAGGGCGCGGTCGAGGAGTGGGTCGCCGCCAACGCCTGACCCGTAGTTCCTGGACGGATGTGTAGTCGATGCGTGTCGAGCCGGTAACCTGCCGGTCATGGCTCGCCGCATCGACTACTCCGCCCGGTACACCCATTCCACCGAGAAGGTGTACGCGGCGCTGACGAACCGCGACTACTGGGAAGCCCGCATGATCGAACTGCGGAAGTTCTCGGACAACCACGTCGAAAGCTTCGAGGTCGACGATTCCGGCATCGACCTGGTCTTCCACCACATCATTCCTCGCAACTCCCTGCCCGACATCGCGCAGACCGTGATGAAGAAGGACATGGTGATCACCCGCAAGGAGCACTACAGCCCCTTCGGTGAGCCGGTCGCCGGGACGTACGAGGCCTCCATCCCCGCCGGCCCGGGCAGCCTGTCCGGCACCATGTCGCTGTTCGCCACCGACACCGGGTCCACGCTGCGGACCTCGTCCGAGGCCAAGGTGTTCATCCCGTTCGTCGGCGGCAAGCTCGAGCAGCTGATGCTGGTCAACCTCGTCGATCTCTTCCGCACCGAGGCACAGGTGACCGCCGACTGGCTCGCCCAGCAGTAGAGCACCGGTTCGTGAGCAACCCGAGCGGCGGAGCGCGCACGAGATCCCCCAAGCCCGACGGCGTCATCACCCGTGGCACCACCGGCATCAACAGGCTGCGGCGCAGCGACCGGTGGCTGATGCACCGGCCCCGAGTCGCCGACGCCCTGCTCGGGGCAGCCGATCCGCTGGTCGTCGACCTCGGCTACGGCGCCCGGCCCGACACCACCTTCGAACTCGCCTCGCGGCTGCGCACCGTTCGGGACGACCTGCGGGTGGTCGGGCTCGAGATCGACCCCGACCGGGTGGTCGAGGGCCGCGACGGGGTGAGTTTCGCCCGCGGTGGTTTCGAACTCGCCGGGCTGCGACCGGTGCTCGTCCGCGCCTTCAACGTGCTGCGGCAGTACCCGGAGGAGGCGGTCGCCGGCGCCTGGGCGAAGGTGCAGTCGGGCCTGGCGCCGGGCGGGCTCTTCGTCGACGGCACCTGCGACGAACTCGGCAGGCGCTGCGCCTGGGTGCTGCTCGACGAGCACCGGCCGCTGACGCTGACCCTGGCCTGGGACCCGTTCGACGTGGAGCGGCCGGGCGACGTGGCCGAACGGCTGCCGAAGGCGCTGATCCACCGCAACGTGCCCGGCGAGGGCGTCCACGACCTGCTCGTCGCGGCCGACCGGGCATGGGCGACAGCTGCCCAGCACGCCCCGTTCGGCCCCCGGGTCCGGTGGCGCGCGGCACTGGAACTGCTGCGCGGGCAAGGGATTCCGGCGGAGGCGCCGCGCCGCCGGCTGCGCGACTGCGTGCTGACGGTGCCGTGGTCTGTGGTCGCCCCGACCTCGTGACGGGCGCGGGGCACTAGCCTGGTCGGTGGCTCTGCCTCCGCCCGAAGGGACTCAACCCATGCGTTCGACGCTGCTGTCGCGACGAGATCTCGACTTCCTCCTCTACGAATGGCTCGACGTCGAGGCGCTGACCTCGTCGCCGCGATACCAGGATCACTCGCGCGAGACCTTCGACGGGGTCCTCGACCTCAGCGAGCAGCTCGCGACCCGCTACTTCGCCACCCACAACAAGCTCGGCGACGCCAACGAACCCACCTTCGACGGCACCACGGTGACCATCGTCCCGGAGGCCAAGGAGGCGCTCGACGCCTTCGTCAAGGCCGACCTCATGGGTGCGGGCATGGACTACGAGGCGGGCGGGCTGCAACTGCCCGCGACCGTCACCGGCGCCTGCTTCGCGTGGTTCCAGGCCGCGAACGTCGGCACCGCCGCTTACCCGATGCTGACCATCGGGAACGCGAACCTGCTGCTCGCGCACGGCACCCCCCAGCAGGTCGAGACCTACGCCAAGCCGCTCGTCGCGGGCCGGTTCTTCGGCACCATGTGCCTGTCGGAGCCGCAGGCGGGATCGTCGCTCGGTGACATCGTCACCCGCGCCGAGCCGCAGGAGGACGGCAGCTACCGCCTGTTCGGCAACAAGATGTGGATCTCCGGCGGCGAGCACGAACTCGCCGAGAACATCGTCCACCTGGTGCTGGCCAAGATTCCCGGCGGACCCGAGGGCACCAAGGGCATCTCGCTGTTCATCGTCCCGAAGGTCCTCGTCGAGGCGGACGGCACCCTCGGCGAGCGCAACGACGTGACCCTCACCGGGCTGAACCACAAGATGGGCTACCGCGGCACCACCAACACCGTGCTCGCGTTCGGCGACGGCACCCACAGCCCCGGCGGGTCCGCGGGCGCGGTCGGCCACCTGGTCGGTGAGGCGGGTCGCGGCCTGACCTACATGTTCCACATGATGAACGAGGCGCGGATCGGGGTCGGCCTCGGCGCCACCGCGCTCGGCTACACCGGCTACCTCAAGTCCGTCGACTACGCCCGGCAGCGCGAACAGGGCAGGCCCGTCGCGGCGAAAGACCCTGCCGCCAAGCAGGTCCCGATCGTCGAGCACGCCGACGTGAAGCGGATGCTGCTGGCCCAGAAGTCGTACGTGGAGGGCGCGCTCGCACTCGAGATGTTCTGCATGCGGATGGTCGACGAGCAGCGCATTGCCGAGAACGTCGCCGCGCGCAACCGGATCGGCCTGCTCCTCGACATCCTCACCCCCATCGCGAAGAGCTGGCCGTCGCAGTGGTGCCTGGAGGCGAACAGCCTCGCGATCCAGGTGCACGGCGGCTACGGCTACACCCGCGAGTACGACGTCGAGCAGCACTACCGCGACAACCGCCTCAACCCCATCCACGAGGGCACTCACGGCATCCAGGGCCTGGATCTGCTGGGCCGCAAGGTGACCCAGCAGGGCGGCATCAGCCTGCGGCTGCTCACGGAGTCCATCGGGCGCACCATCGCGGACGCCGACGAGGCGGGCGGCGAGTTCGCGGAGCTGGGCGAGCAGCTCGGCGAGGTCCTCGCCCAGGTCGGGAAGGTCACCGCGGGGATGTTCGCCTCCGGCGACGTGGACGCGGCGATAGCCAACAGCTCCGTCTACCTCGAGGTGGTCGGGCACCTGGTGATCGCGTGGATCTGGCTCGAGCAGGTGCTCGCCTGCGAGGGCAAGACCGGCGACTTCTACGACGGCAAGCGCCAGGCCTGCCGGTACTTCTTCCGGTACGAACTGCCCCGGACCGGACCGCAACTGGCGCTGCTCGCCGCCTTGGACCGAACCACCCTGGACATGCGCGACGCCTGGTTCTGAGTTCTCACTCCCAGGCGGACAGTGCCCGCTTGACCCGGCGTTCGACGCGCTCGGATCGGCCGACCGCGGCC
>NZ_JBHZAH010000039.1:0-39738 GCF_042754225.1 Rhodococcus sp. NPDC059234 | reverse complement strand
CTCCCGGAATCGGGAGGGGGACTCTTCCTCTGCTGCGTGTGGTCCGCGGGCGGTCAGCGCTCGGCGAAGTACCGCAGCGCGAGCGGGTACCCGGCCACGCCGAGACCCGCGACGACGGCGGTCGCAATGCCACTCAGGTAGGAGTGGTGCCGAAACTCTTCGCGCGCATGCACATTCGAGATGTGCAGCTCGATCAGCCCGGCGTCGAGCTCCTTGCATGCGTCGCGCAGCGCGATCGAGGTGTGCGTGAGCGCGCCGGCGTTGAGGATCACCGGCTCCTTCGCGTCGGCCGCGGCGTGAATCCAGCCGATCAGCTCGCCCTCGAAGTCGCTCTGCCGCACCTGCACCTCGACGCCCAGGTCGGCCGCGGCCCGCTCGCACAGCGCGACCAGGTCGGCGTAGGTGGTCGTGCCGTACACCTCGGGCTGGCGCTTACCCAGACGGCCGAGATTCGGGCCGTTGATCACCTGGACCTTCACAGCAGCACCGTCCCCCGGTTGTCGTCGTTCTCGCGAGCCACCGCCGAGTAGGCCGCCGCCAGCAGCGTCGGGTCCGGACCCTCCAGCCGCCCCGGCTTGGCCAGCCCGTCGAGCACCACGAACCGCAGCATGCCCGCGCGATTCTTCTTGTCGGTCTGCATGCCCTTGACCAGGTCGGCGAAGGCGTCGGCGTCGTAGCTCGTCGGCAAACCGACGCTGGCGAGGATCGCGCGGTGCCGGTCGGCGGTCGCGTCGTCGAGACGCCCGGCCAGCCGGCCCAGCTCGGCCGCGAACACCAGGCCGACGGACACCGCGGCACCGTGCCGCCAGCGGTACTTCTCCCGGCGCTCGATCGCGTGACCGAGGGTGTGGCCGTAGTTGAGGATCTCGCGCAGGTTCGACTCCTTGAGGTCCGCGGCGACCACCTTCGCCTTGACCTCGACCGAGCGGCGGATCAGTTCCGGCAGCACCTCGCCGGTCGGGTCCAGCGCGGCCTCGGGGTCCCGCTCGATCAGCTCGAGGATCTCCGGGTCGGCGATGAAACCGGTCTTGATCACCTCGGCCATGCCCGCGACGATCTCGTTGCGCGGCACCGTCTCGAGGGTCGCGAGGTCGATGAGCACCGCGGAGGGCTCGTGGAACGAGCCGACCAGGTTCTTGCCCGCGTCGGTGTTGATCCCGGTCTTTCCGCCGACCGCGGCGTCGACCATCGCCAGCAGGGTGGTGGGCACGTGCACGATCCGCACGCCGCGCATCCAGGTCGCGGCCACGAACCCCGCGAGGTCGGTGGCGGCGCCGCCACCGAGGCTCACCACTGCGTCGCTGCGGGTCAGGCCGATCCGGCCGAGCACCTCCCAGCAGAAGCCCGCGACGGCGAGGTCCTTGCCGTCCTCCGCGTCGGGGATCTCGACGCGGTGCGCGTCGATGCCCTTGGCGGCGAGCGCGGCGCGCACGGCCTCGGCGGTCTGCGCGAGCGGCGGCTGGTGGAAGATCGCCACCGTGCGGGTGCCGATCAGCTCGTCGACGAGTTCGCCGAGCAGCCCGCGCCCGATGATCACCGGGTAGGGGCTGGCGGTCTGCACCTCGACGCGTACGGGTTCGGTCACAGTCTGCTTCTTTCCCTCGGACATGGTCGGCCTCGATGTGTTCGAAGCTTGTTTCATTCCAGTTTGGCGACGAGCTGCTGCACCACGCGCGCCGGGCTGCGGCCGTCGGTGCGCACCCGGATTGTGGCGACCTTCCGGTACAGCGGCCGCCTGCGCCGCATCAGCTCGCGGTACTTCTGCCGGGCGTCGCCGCCGGCGAGCAGCGGCCGTGAGACGTTCGCCCCGGTCCGCTTGAGGCCCTCCGCGACGCTGATCTCCAGGTACACCACGGTATGCCCGACCAGCCGCTCCCGCGTCGCCTCGGACAGGATGGACCCGCCGCCGAGCGAGACGATGCCGTCCTGCTCGAGCAGGGCGCGACGCACCACGTCCTCCTCGATCACGCGGAACGCCGGTTCGCCGTCGACGGCGAAGATGTCCGGGATGGTCCGGCCGGTCTCGCGCTCGATCGCCACGTCGGTGTCGAAGACCTCCACGTCCAGCGCCCTGGCGAGCCTGCGCCCGATGGTGGACTTACCCGCGCCGGGCGGCCCGACGAGCACCGCACGGGGCGTCATCGGGACTCACGACCTGTGGTCACCTCGCCAGACGCTCCCGCACTGCCGCCAGGTAACCCTCGACGTTGCGCGCGGTCTCGTCGGCCGAGTCGCCACCGAACTTCTCCAGCGCCGCCTGCGCGACCACGAGCGCGACCATCGACTCGGCGACCACGCCTGCCGCGGGGACCGCGCACACGTCGCTGCGCTGGTGGATGGCCACGGCCTCCTCGCCGGTCGCCATGTCGACCGTCGCCAGCGCCCGCGGGACGGTGGAGATGGGCTTCATCGCCGCCCGCACCCGCAGTGCCTCGCCGTTGGTCATGCCGCCCTCGAGACCGCCCGCGCGGTTGGTCGAACGCAGGATCCCGTCGGGGCCGGGCTTGATCTCGTCGTGCGCGGCGCTGCCGCGGCGGCGGGAGGTCTCGAAGCCGTCGCCGACCTCGACACCCTTGATCGCCTGAATTCCCATGAGGGCGGCGGCGAGTCGCGAGTCCAGCCGGTTGTCACCGCTGATGAACGAGCCGAGGCCGACGGGCAGGCCCTCGACGATGACCTCGACGACGCCGCCCAGGGTGTCGCCGTCGCGCTTGGCCGCCTCGATCTCGGCGATCATCGCGGCCTCCGCCTCGGCGCCGAAGGCCCGCACCGGGCTGGCGTCGATCGTGGCGAGGTCGTCCGAGGTGGGCAGCGGGCTGCCCGGGGCGGACGCCGCGGTGCCGATGGAGATCACGTGCGAGATGACCTCGACGCCGAACACCTGGCGCAGGAAGTTGCGGGCCACGGTACCCGCGGCGACGCGCGCGGCGGTCTCGCGGGCGCTGGCCCGCTCGAGCACCGGACGGGCGTCGTCGAAGCCGTACTTGAGCATGCCCGAGTAGTCGGCGTGCCCCGGCCGCGGACGGGTCAGCGGCGCGTTGCGCGCGAGGTCCTTGAGCAGCGCCTCGTCGACCGGGTCCGCCGACATGACGGTCTCCCACTTCGGCCACTCGGTGTTGCCGACCTCGATGGCGACGGGGCCGCCCATGGTCCGGCCGTGGCGGACACCGCCGAGCACCGTGACCTTGTCGGCCTCGAAGGCCATGCGCGCGCCACGGCCGTAACCGAGGCGGCGGCGGGCCAATTGGGCAGCAATCTCGTCCGAGGTGACCTCGACCCCGGCGACCATCCCGTCGAGGAGGGCGACCAGGGCGGGACCGTGGGATTCTCCGGCAGTTATCCAGCGCAGCACGCCGACCATCCTTTCACGAAAGCCGGACTCGGATGCACACCGGCCGGTCCCCCGCTAGGCTGCCCCGGCCGCGACCAAGGCCAGCAGCGTCGCCACGCACATCGACGGGCCGTGCGGCAGGCCGGAGCCGCCCCTGCCGACGGCGAGTGCGGCCACCCCGACCGCGGCGGTGATCGCGACCGCACCGACCGCCGCGAGCAGCCAGGTGCTGCCGCCCACGGTGCCGGTCGCCGCGCCGAGCCCGACCGCCAGCTTGACGTCGCCCGCGCCCATCGCGGCGGGTGCGAGCAGGTGCACGAGGAGATAGAGGCCGGCCAGCATCGCGGCCCCGGCGAGCGCCGCGACCCCACGCCCGGACAGCGTTGCGGCAACGACGATGACGGCCGCACCGGGCAGGGTCAGGGTGTTCGGCAACCGGCGCACTCCGAGGTCGACGGCGGACAGCACGACGCACCACCACACCAGTAGACAAGCCGCCGCGGTGACCACCGGACCGTCGGCCACGGCCGCCGCGACCGCGAACCCGGCGGCCGTCGCGGCGACGAACCAGCGCGGCGGAGCCGGGAGGAACCTGCGGAGCAACGGCCGCGTCGCCCGTCCGACGAGCCCACCCACGACAGCAGCGAGGACCGTGACCATGCCTCGACACTCTCACCCGGCGGGTACCCGCCGACAGCCCGAGACCGGCCGCCTGTGGATGAATCGTCGTCGGGGTGGACCGTCCTCGATCCGGATCAGCGGTCCGCGTCGGTGAAGCGGATGATTCCGCGAATGTTGCGCCCCTCCAACATGTCCCGGTATCCGTCGTTGATCTGTTCGAGGCTGTACTGCCGGGTGACCATGTCGTCGAGGTTGAGTTTGCCCACCTTGTACATCGACAACAGCTGGGGGATGTCGTAGTGCGGGTTGGAGCCACCGAAGATGGTCCCCTGCAGGTTCTTCTGCAGCAGGGTCAGCATCGACAGGTTCAGCGTCACCTTGGTGTCGAGCAGACTGCCCATCGCGGTGAGCACGACGGTGCCGGCCTTCGCGGTGATCCCCATCCACAGGTCGACGTCCTCGCCGTGCACCTCGCCGACCGTGACGATGGTCTTCTTCGCCATGCCGCCGGCGGTGATCTCCGCGATGGCGCCGCCCGCGTCCTCGACACTCGCGAAGGCGTGGGTAGCCCCGAACTTCAACGCCTGCTCGCGCTTCCACTCGACCGGATCGACCGCGAAGATGTACCGGGCACCGGAGTTGACCGCGCCCTGCAGGGCCGAGATGCCGACTCCGCCGATGCCGACGATCGCCACGTCGTCACCCGGGTGGATCTGCGCGGTGTGCGTGGCCGATCCGTAGCCGGTGGTCACGCCGCAGCCGACGAGGCACGCCACCTCGAACGGGATGGACGGGTCGATCTTCACCACCGAACTCTGGTGCACCACCAGGTACGGCGAGAAGGTGCCGAGCAGCGTCATCGGATAGACGTTCTGGCCGCGGGCCTGCACGCGGAACGTGCCGTCGCTGACCGCGGCACCGCCCAGGAGGTACATCCCGAGGTCGCAGAGGTTGCGCAGGCCGGCCTGACACGACGGGCACTTGCCGCACGACGGGATGAACGACAGCACGACGTGGTCTCCGACGGCGATGTCCTCGACGCCCTCACCGATCTCGGTGACGATGCCGGCGCCCTCGTGACCGCCGAGGACGGGGAAGCCGGCCATCGGGATGCCGCCGGTGACCAGGTGGTGGTCGGAGTGGCACATGCCCGACGCTTCCATCTGGACCTTGACCTCACCCCTGTGGGGATCGCCGATCTCGATCTCTTCGATCGTCCACGGTTGGTTGAACTCCCAGATCAACGCGCCCTTGGTCTTCATGACACCCTGCTCTCGTCCGCGACAGTGAGGCGACCTGCGACCGCGACCCGCGACCGCCGAGGTCTTCTGGTTGCGGCGCCAACACTAGACAGCGAAACGGACGGGTGCCCGGCATTCGGGCGAATGCGCGTCCTGCGTTGCTCTCCGAGGCCGGCAGCTGCCCCGGCTCGTCAGCGCACGTTCAGCGCCGCGGCCATCGCCTCGCGAGGGGCCGGGCGCCCGGTGAACTGCTCGACCTGACCGAACGCCTGGTTGAGCAGCATCCGCAGCCCGTCGACGACGGTCCCGCCCGCGGCCTGGACCGCCGAGGCCAGCGGCGTCGGCCAGGGGTCGTAGATCGCGTCGAACACCACCGGCGCCTGCGCGACCGCGGCCGCGAACGGCGCCACCGCGTCGGCGGGCACGGTGCTCACCGCGACCGCGGCCTCCGCGCACGCCGCCCGCAGCGCGCCCGCGTCGAATCCGAGGTGCCGGGCGGCCAGTCCCATGGTCCCGGCGCAGGCCAGGGTGTCGGCGGCGCGGTCGGCGGACCGGGCGACCACCGTCACCTCGACCACGCCGAGGTCGGCCAGCGCCCGCAGCGCGGGGCGCGAGGTACCTCCGGCGCCGATCAGCACGGCGCTCGAATCGGCCAGGTCCACCACGCCGACTTCGGCCAGCGCCCCGGACACCCCGTCCACGTCGGTGCAGTCGGCCCGCCAGCCGCCCCCCGGACCACTGTCACCGATCCGGACCAGGGTGTTGGCCGACCCGATCTGGACCGCCCGTTCGGTGCGCTCGGTGGCGAACTCGAGCGCGGCCACCTTGCCGGGCATGGTGACCGACAACCCGACCCACTCCGGTCCGAGGCCGGCGACGAGCCCGGGCAACTGCTCGCCGGTGCACTCGATGCGGTCGTAGGTCCAGTCGGTCAGGCCCAGCGCGCGGTACGCGGCCAGGTGCAGCTGCGGCGAGCGGGAATGCTCGATCGGCTTGCCGAGTACCGCCGCCCTGCGCGGTCCCCCGACGCCCGAGGTCTCGACGTCCGGTGTGTCAACGCCCACTGTCGAGGATCCCGCTTCCCTGTGCCTTCTTGATGTTCTGGAGGTGCTCGTCGTAGCTCTTGGTGAACAGGGTGGTGCCCTGCTTGTCGATGGTCACGAAGTACAGCCAGTCGCCGGGCGGCGCGGTCTCGACGGCCTGGACGGCACCGATGCTCGGTGACGAGATCGGGGTGGCCGGCAACCCTTCCTTCGCGTAGGTGTTCCAGGGGGTGACACGGGCACGGTCGGCGTCGGTCGTCGCGACTTCCGTGGTGGAGAGGGCGTAGTTGACGGTCGAGTCGAACTCGAGCTTCTGCGGCACGGCGAGCCGGTTGATGATGACCCGGGCCACCTTGCCGAAGTCGCTCGGCAGGGACTCGCGTTCGACCAGCGACGCGGCGATCAGCACCTGGTACGGGTTCAGCGCCACGCCGGTGCCCGCGGTCCGGATGCCGGTGGCCTCGTACTTGGCGGCGCTCCCGCTGACCAGGGTCCGGAGGATCTCGGTCGGCGTCGACGCCGGGTCGAAGTCCCAGCTTCCCGCGGCGATCAGCCCCTCGAGCTGCCGGTTGCGGTCGGGTACGCCACGCACCTGCGCCGCCGCCCAGTCCGGCACACCGAGCCCGGCGAGGTCGGGGCTGGCGCCCGCGGTCTCCAGGTCGGCGACGCTGATGCACTTCGGCAGGCCGCCGGCGCTCGGCAGGCAACTGGCCTGCGAGATGAGGGTGTAGATGCCGCGCTTGGTCGCGCCGGTGGTCACGTCGCGGGTGTCGTGGAGCTGGCGTCCCTCCGAGATCACCACGGAACCGACGCGGGAGTTCGGATCGACGATCGCGGTCACCGCGCCGGACGCGGGCAGCTTCGACTGGATGTGGTAGTAGCCGGGCTGAACCGAGCTCATCGCGCTGTTGCCGATCGCGGCGTTGTAGAACGCGGCGCTGCTGGCCACCACGCCCTTCTCGGCCATCTGCTCGCCGATCTGGGAGGCGGTGTCGCCGCTCTGCACCACGACGACCACCTCGGGGCCGGCCTCGCCGTCGGCGAAGTCGGCGGGCGCGTCGTTGCCGAGGAACTTCTTCGCGCCGACGTAACCGAAGCCGGCGAGCAACGCCAGCACGATCAGTCCCGCGAGCGCGACGACGAACCGGCCCTTGCCCTTCCCCTTACGCTCGGCTGCCTCGCGCATGCGCCGTTCCTCCGCGCGGCTGAGGTAACGCTGGGGTTCGCGATGCGGTTCGCGCGACCATCCGTCGGTCACAGACCGTCCTCCGTGTGTGAGTGCGGGTCCTGCTGGCTGCGCAGGTACCTGCTCCGCTGGTCCAACCACCCCTGCAGGATCGCGACGGCGGCGGCTTGGTCGATCACCGATCGCTGACCCTTGGCCTTCACCCCGCTCTCCCGCAGCGCCCGTGACGCGGTGACCGTCGTGAAGCGCTCGTCGGTCATGCGAACGGGCACCGGCGCGAGCCGGTCACGGAGCTGCGCGGCGAATCTCGTCGCCAGCCCCGCGGCGGTTCCCCGCTCCCCACGAAGGGTCTGCGGCAGACCGACAATAACCTCCACCGCCTCGTACTCCTCGACTATCGCGGCGAGTCGCGCGAGGTCGGAAATGTCGGCCTTGGACTTCGACCGCGGCACCGTCTCCACCGGGGTGGCGAGGATGCCGTCGGGATCGCTGGCCGCGACGCCGATGCGCACGCTGCCGACGTCGACGGCGATCCGGCGGCCGCGTCCGGGATCGTCGACCCCGGGGCGGTCGGCCGCCGAGCGGTCATCGCCCCGACGGCCGTCCGCCTGATGTCCGGACACAGCCTTGTCCGACTCGCTCACCCGGCGATCTCGGCGACGCGGGCGCGCACCGCCGACAGTGCGGCCGGGATGCCGGCGGCATCCGAGCCCGAACCCTGAGCCATCTCGGGCTTGCCGCCCCCGCGACCGCCGATGCTCGGTCCGAACGCAGCGACCAGGTCGCCGGCCTTCACGCCGAGTTCCTGGGCGGCCTTGTTTGCGCTGACCACGAACGGCACCTTCGCGTCGGCGTTGCCGAGCAGCACGACGACAGCCGGCTCGGTGCCGAAGCGACCCCGGATGTCGGTCGCGAGGGTGCGCAGGTCACCGCCGCCGACACCGTCGGGCGCGGCCTCCGCGACGAGCAGCAGCCCGCCGATGCGTTCGGCCTTGTCCACGAAGGACCCGGCGGCGGCGAGGACGGCCGCGGCCTTGGTCTGCTCGAGTTCCTTCTCCGCCACCTTGAGCCGCTCGACGAGCTGCTCGACGCGGCCGGGCACCTCCTCGGAGGGCACCTTGAGGGCGGTGGCGACGCCGGCGAGCAGTGCCCGCTCCTTCGCGAGGTAGCGGTAGGAGTCGAGTCCGACGAACGCCTCGACGCGACGCGCCCCGGAGCCGACCGACGACTCGCCGAGAATGGTGATCTGACCGATCTGCGCCGACGACTGCACGTGGGTGCCGCCGCAGAGTTCCATCGAGAACGGGCCGCCGATCTCGACGACCCGGACCTCGTCGCCGTAGTTCTCGCCGAACAGCGCCATCGCGCCCATCTGCTTGGCCCTGGTCAGGTCGGTGACGAACGTATTGACGGTGTGGTTGGCGGCGACGGCCTCGTTGGCGACGGCCTCGATGTCGGCGAGCTGATGCGCCGACAGCTGGTTCTGCCACGCGAAGTCGAACCGCAGGTAGCCGGGCTTGTTCAGCGAACCCTTCTGAGTGGTGTTCGGGCCGAGCACCTGCCGCAGCGCCGCGTGCACCATGTGCGTGCCCGAGTGCCCCTGGGTCGCGCCCGCGCGCCAGTTGGCGTCGACCTGCGCGAGGATCGCGTCGCCCTCGGTGAGCTGCCCCTCCTCGACGGTGACCTTGTGCACCCACAGCTTCTTCGCGATCTTCTGCACGTCGCGCACCCGGACCTTCAGGCCCGGACCGGTGATGACGCCGATGTCGGCGATCTGACCGCCGGACTCCGCGTACAGCGGGGTGCGGTCGAGGATCACCTCGACCTCCTGCCCGGCGGTCGCCGCCGGTACCCGGACGCCACCGGAGATCAACGCCAGAACCGTTGCCTCGGTGGTCAGTTCGGCGAATCCGGTGAACTCGGTCTCGCCGCGGTCGACGAACTCCTTGTAGATGCTCAGGTCGGCGTGCGCGTGCTTGCGGGACTGCGCGTCCTCCTTGGCACGCTTGCGCTGCTCGGCCATCAGCGACCGGAAGCCGTCCTCGTCGACGGACAGGCCGGCCTCGGCCGCCATCTCCAGGGTCAGGTCGATCGGGAAGCCGTAGGTGTCGTGCAGGACGAACGCCTCGCTGCCACCGAAGACCTTCTTGCCCGCAGCCTTGACATCGTCGGCTTCGGCCTCGAACATCTTCGATCCGGACGCGAGGGTCCGCAGGAACGCGGTCTCCTCACCGACCGCGACGCCGAGGATCCGGTCGAAGTCGGTGGTGAGGACCGGGTAGGACGGCGACATCGTGTCGCGGACGACTGTGACGAACTCACTCATGCTGGGCTTGTCGGCACCGAGCAGCTTCGCGGAGCGGACGATCCGGCGCAGCAGCCGGCGCAACACGTAGCCGCGGCCCTCGTTGCCGGGGTTCACGCCGTCCGCGATGAGCATCACGGCGGTGCGGGCGTGGTCGGCGATGACCCGGAACCGGACGTCGGACTCGTGGTCGGTGCCGTACGCGCAGCCCGTCAGCTCCTCGGCCTTGGTGATCACCGGGCGCACCAGGTCGGTCTCGTACACGTTGTCGACGTCCTGGAGCAGGAACGCGACGCGCTCGACGCCCATGCCGGTGTCGATGTTCTGCTTCGGCAGCGGGCCGAGGATCTCGAAGCCGTCCTTCCCGGTGCCCTCGCCGCGCTCGTTCTGCATGAACACGAGGTTCCAGATCTCGAGGTAGCGGTCCTCGTCGGCCTCGGGGCCGCCCTCGACGCCGAACTCCGGGCCCCGGTCGTAGTAGATCTCCGAGCACGGACCGCACGGGCCGGGCACACCCATGGACCAGTAGTTGTCGGCCATGCCGCGGCGCTGGATGCGCTCGTCCGGAATGCCGGCCTCTTCCTTCCAGATGTCGCGGGCCTCGTCGTCGTCCAGGTAGACGGTGACCCACAACCGTTCGGGGTCGAAGCCGTAGCCGCCGTCCTCGACACTGTTCGTCAGCAGCGCCCACGCGTGCTTGATTGCACCGCGCTTGAAGTAGTCGCCGAAGCTGAAGTTTCCGGCCATCTGGAAGAAGGTGTTGTGCCGGGTGGTGACGCCGACGTTCTCGATGTCGCCGGTGCGCACGCACTTCTGGACGCTGGTGGCGGTGGAGTAGGCAGGAGTCTGCTGGCCGAGGAAGAACGGCTTGAACTGCACCATGCCCGCGTTGACGAACAGCAGGTTCGGGTCGTCGAAGATGAGGGAGGCGCTGGCCACCTCGGTGTGACCCGCCTTGACGAAGTGGTCGAGGAATCGCCTGCGGATCTCGTGGGTCTGCACCTGGTTGCCCTTCGCGTGTCTACTGAATCTGTCGTCGATGTCGCCGAGTACGGCAAATCGGCCCTTCACAAGCTTAACGTCAGCGTCATTCGAGTTCTCTCGCGCTGCCGCGCACTGTGCGCGGCAGCGCCCCTGTTGGGGTGAAGATCACGCACAGCCGGCGTCAGCCGCGCACGATCCGGCGCAGTTTGCCGACCCGTGCGGCGATCTCGCGTTCGGCCCCGTGACCGGTCGGCTCGTAGTAGTCCACGCCGACCAACTCGTCCGGCGGGTACTGCTGCGCGAGCACGCCGTCCGCGGTGTCGTGCGGGTAGCGGTACCCGACCGCGTTGCCGAGCTTCTCCGCGCCCGCGTAGTGGCCGTCGCGCAGATGCGGCGGCACCAGGCCCGACCTGCCCGCGTTCACGTCGGCCATCGCCGCACCGAGGGCGGCGATCACCGCTCCCGACTTCGGCGCGGTCGCCAGGTGAATGGTGGCCTGAGCCAACGCAAGTCGCGCCTCGGGCATGCCGATCAGCTGGACCGCCTGCGCGGCGGCGGTCGCGGTCTGCAGCGCGGTCGGGTCCGCCATCCCGATGTCCTCGCTGGCGTGCACCACCAGTCGGCGGGCGATGAAACGCGGGTCCTCCCCCGCGACGATCATCCGCGCCAGGTAGTGCAGCGCCGCGTCGACGTCCGATCCCCGGATCGACTTGATGAAGGCGCTGATCACGTCGTAGTGCTGGTCGCCGTCGCGGTCGTAGCGAACGGCGGCCTTGTCGACGCTCGACTCGACGGTCTCGAGATCGATCACCGCCTGCTCGCCCGCGGCGGCGGCGTCGAGCGCGGTGCCCGCGGCGGCCTCGAGCGCGGTCAGTGCCCGGCGCGCGTCGCCGCCCGCCAGCCGCACCAGGTGTGCGGTCGCCTCCTCGGTCAGCCGGACGCCGCCACCGAGCCCGCGCGGGTCGGTGACCGCCCGGTCGAGCAGCTCCCGGATGTCGGCCTCGGTGAGCGGCTGCAGCTGCAGCACCAGCGAGCGCGACAACAGCGGCGAGACCACCGAGAACGACGGGTTCTCGGTGGTCGCGGCGACCAGCAGCACGATCCGGTTCTCCACGGCGGCGAGCAGGGCGTCCTGCTGCGTCTTGGAGAAGCGGTGCACCTCGTCGATGAACAGCACCGTCTGTTCGCCCGCGGTCAGTCGACGGCGGGCGAGGTCGATGACCGCGCGCACGTCCTTCACCCCGGCCGACAGCGCCGACAGCGCCTCGAACCGACGACCGGTGGCGCGGGAGATCAGCGAGGCGAGGGTCGTCTTGCCGGTGCCGGGCGGTCCGTAGAGCATCACCGACGCGGCACCCGATCCCTCGACCAGTCGCCGCAGGGGGGCGCCGGGACCGAGCAGGTGCCCCTGCCCGACCACCTCGCCGAGGGTCGCCGGCCGCATCCGGACCGCGAGCGGTGCGTCCGGGCGCGCCGGCGGCAGTGCCGCGTTCGCCGGCCCCGGCTCGGCGTCGGGCTCCGGCGAGGCGAACAGTCCCGTGTCCGGTTCGTCGGACGCTCCCAGCCAGTCACTCACGGCCTCGACGCTACTAAAACCCACCGACGCCGCCACAATTCCGGTTGCGAACGTCGCCCGGTCAGTCGGCCACCCGGGTCCGCCCGCCGCCGACCGACACGAGACGCTTCTCGTCCTCGGCGGAGAGCCAGAAGAACACCGGCGGCAGCGCGAGCTCGAGCACCGTCAGGACGATCTGGAACCAGTGCGGCACGCCGTACACCGCCAGCGAGATCAGCCGACCCACTCCGCCGAGCATGAAGACGGCGGCGAGCCAGCGCACCACGACGGACGGGATCGGCGACCGGCGGGCGGCCCAGATCCACGCGAGGCCGTAGCCGACGAAGATCGCGCCGAAGAACCGACTCTGACTGTCGGCGGTCACGCCGGACGAGCCCATGTCGGGCACCGAGTCGATGCCGAGGGCCATGTGCAGGAAGCCGATTGCCACGCAGGCGACGCCCATCGCCATGGTGAGGCCCTTGAGCAGTCCGGACATGAGGTTCCTCCCGAGCGCGACGGATCCGACCTTAGTTGACATGCGTCTACTAATACCGACCCTACGACCCTTGGTAGACACGCGTCAACTAAGCTTCCGTGGGTGACCACGCGCCGCCGCCTCGACCCCGACGAACGCCGTCGCCTCCTGCTGGACGCGGGGGCGCGGCTGTTCGCCGAGCGCACCTACGACGAGGTGCTGATGGAGGACGTGGCGGCGGCCGCAGGCGTGTCGCGGGCCCTGCTCTACAGACACTTCGCGACCAAGCGGGACCTGTTCGCCGGCGTCTACCAATTGGCCGCCGACCGACTGCTGGTCGCGACGGAACTCGACCCGGACTCCCCGTTGCCCGACCAGCTCGCGGCGGGGCTCGATGCGCACTTCGACTACTTCGAGGCCAACGCCAACACCGTCGTCACGGCGAATCGCGTGCTCGCGGCCGACCCCACCGTCCAGGCCATCATCACCGGCGAACTCGGCGAGCTGCGGAACCGGCTGCTCGACGCGATGGGCGTCGAGGGTGCCACCCGCGAGACGACCGCCACGGTGCTGATGAGCTGGCTGACCTTCGTTCGCGTCCTCACGATCGACTGGCTCGAGAACCACACGTTGACCCGCACCGAGATGCGCGAGGTCAGCGTCGGCGCACTGCTCGGCGCGCTGGCGCCGATCCTCGGCGACGCGACTGCAGCCCAAGGAGATTGACCGCTCGGACCGGCAGGGGCACCGACAACACCACACCCGGCAACCGGCATCCGAACTTCCGGTGAACTTCCGACGATCCGCCCCGGTGCGGATTGAACATGCGTCCAACTTCCGATCAGATCTACGGGTGTCTGAAACCAGGGTGCCGACCGACGCGGCGACGAAGTCCACCGAATCCAGCGACGGCGCTCCGGTGGTGAGCCGTCGCGGGCTGCTCACGGGAACGGCGGCGTTGGCGGGCGCGGGCCTCGCGGCGGCCACATTCGGCCGCGCCGCGGCCGCGCCGGCGGGTGTCGCGCCCGGCTTCGTGCACGGGATCGCCTCGGGTGACCCGTTGCCCGACCGCGTCGTGATCTGGACCAGGATCACCCCCTCCGCCGCGGCGACTCCGGGTTCCGGTGTGGGCGAGCAGGTTCCGATCCGATGGGAGGTGGCGACGGACCCGGGGTTCGCCTCGGTGGTGCGCAGCGGCACCGTCACCGCGACCTCCGACTCCGACCACACCGTCAAGGTCGACGTCACCGGCCTGCAACCCGCGACGACGTACCACTACCGCTTCACCGCCACCTCCCTCGGCCACGTCTCGCCGATCGGCCGGACCCTCACCGCGCCGGCCACGACCGCCGACCTCGACCGTCTTCGCTTCGGCGTGGTGTCCTGCTCGAACTGGGAGGCCGGCTACTTCGGGGCGTACCGGCACCTGGCGATGCGCGACGACCTGGACGCCGTCATCCACCTCGGCGACTACATCTACGAGTACGGCCAGGGCGAGTACGGCGCCCGCAACGGCTCGGTGCGACTGCACGAGCCCGCCCACGAGATCGTCTCGCTCGCCGACTACCGAATTCGCCACGCGCAGTACAAGACCGACCCGGATCTCGCCGCCCTGCACGCGCGGGTGCCGTTCATCGCGACCTGGGACGACCACGAGTCCGCGGACAACTCGTACCGCTCGGGCGCGGAAAACCACAACCCCGCCACCGAGGGCGACTGGGCCACGCGGAAGGCGAGCTCGGCGCGCGCCTACTTCGAGTGGATGCCGGTGCGGGTTTCGGGTAGCGGCACCGACGCGGCACTGTACCGACGCTTCCGGTTCGGCTCGCTCGCCGAGATCTCGATGCTCGACCTGCGGACCTACCGCGACGAGCAGGCCGCCGCGGGCGCGGGCTGGCGTCAGGTCGACGCACCGGACCGGACCATCACCGGCCGGGCCCAGATGGACTGGCTCACCAACGGAATCGTGTCCTCCCCCACCCGATGGAAGGTGGTCGGGAACCCGGTGATGATCGCGCCGTGCGTGTTCCCGCCGCTCGACGCGCGCAACACGGCGGCGCTGACCGCGACGGTCGGGCTGCCGCAGGCGGGCATCCCGTACAACACCGATCAGTGGGACGGCTACACCGCGGACCGCAAGCGCCTGTTCGACGCGATCACCGGGCACGGCGTGGACAACACGGTGTTCATCACCGGCGACATCCATTCCTCGTGGGCCTGCGACCTGCCGGTGGACGCGGCGAACTACCCGGCCGGACCGACCGTCGGCACCGAGTTCGTCGTGCCGTCGGTGACCTCACCCAACATGGACGAGCAGCTGAAGGTGCCGCCGCGCACCGCCACCGTCGCGATCGAGGAGGCGTTCAAGACGGTCAACCGGCACGTGCGCTACGTCGAACTCGACTCGCACGGCTACGGGGTCTTCGAACTCGCCCCCGCGGGCGCGCAGATGGACTGGTACTTCCTCACCGACCCGACTGATCCCCGCAGCGGCGTGCACCACGCGGCGAGCTTCCGGGTCGCGGATCGGGCGCAGCGCGTCACGGCGGCGGGCCCGCTGGGAGCGTAGACGAGCCGCTACACCCGGCCCCAGCTGCCGAGCAGGCTCGGCGCCGCGCCCTCCCCCTGCCGGTCGCCGGCACGGTAGGCGGGCACCCAGGCCGCACGGTCGCCCAGGTCGGCCCCGAACGCCGCCGTCGATTCGGCGTCCGGGCCGATCGCGACGACGGTGTCCGCACCCGCCTCGGCGATCTCGCGCCGAACCTGGTCGCGAGGCAGCATCCGGGCCATCGGCTCGATCAGCACGATCAGCCGCATTCCGGCGGCGAGGTCTGCGTTGGTCGCGGAGTACATGCCGCCGTCCATGTAGCGCGCGCCGCTGATGCCGACCGGGGGGAAGACCCCAGGCATGGCACGGCTCGCCACCACCGCGGGCAGCAACGGGACGCCGCTGTCTCGGTCGAAGACTCGCCGCTCACCGGTGTCGATGTCGACGGCGGCGACCTTCAGCGCCGTCGCCGGCCAGTCCCGCGCGCCCAGAAGGGCGGCCATCCGGTCGAGGTGGATTCGGTCGTGGGAGGCGTCCATCCCCGCCGCGAGCGCACCGACTCGCAATCGTGCCTCGGCGGGCTCCAGGCTGCCGTCGCGCAGGATGTCGAACACCGCGGACTGCAGCGCGGGGTCGACCGGTGGCAGCTCCGGCTCACCCGGGCTCGGCCGGACCGGCTCGGCGAGCCGCTCGGTACCGCGGCCGGACGCCAGGACCGCACCGACCATCGCGCCTGCCGACGTCCCCACCACGAGGTCGGCGGCGGCGAGATCGACTCCACCTCGCTTCAACCCCGCGACCACGCCCGCCATCCACGCGACGCCCACCGGCCCTCCGGCACCGAACGCCACGGCGCGACCGTGGCCACCCGGTGAGGCGCCGGCCGACGGGCCGGCGATCGTGACCACGGCCTACGGCCAGAGGTTCTCGAGGGCGGCGGCCGTCTCCCTCGCGTGCGCCGCGACGGCGGCCGAGTTCGCCCGCTCGGCGGCCCGCGCCAGCGCCTTCCACCGCCCGGTCAGTGCCTTCGAACGCGGCACGGACAGCTGGTGCTCGCGGACCGCGGCGATCCGCGCGTGGTCCTCGGGCAGGAACCAGTAGGTCGAGAGCCACACCCAGGCCAGCTGGGCCTCGACGAGCCTCGTCGCCAGCATGCCGTCGTCCGCGAGCTGCGGCCACATGCCGACCACCTCGGCCTGCCAGGCCTCCACCATCGCCGCGGAACGCTCGTCGGTGAGTTCGAACTTGCACAGGCAGCCGGGGAACGAGATGAGCGCGTACGCGATGTCCAGCGTCGCGTCGCGGAACCCGCCCCACTCGTAGTCGAGGAACCGCACGCCCTCGTCGTTGACGATGATGTTGTCCGGGCACAGGTCGGACGGACTGAACGCGCGGAAGCGACCGCCGTCGAACAGGCGCACCGTGCGCTCGGCGATCTCGACCACAGCCGGGTCGACTGTGATGCCGAGTTCACGCTCGAGCATCTCGGGCACCTGCGGGATCCGCGACGCGACCTGTTCGGCCACCAGGTTGCCGCGGGTCGCGACCCCGGTTCGCCGGAGCAGGGCGGTGAAGTCCTCCTCGCGCCCGACCGTCGCGGCGTGCATGCGCCCGATCGCCTGGGCCAGCGCCATCAGGGAGTTCGTCACGGCGGCCTCGTCGGGGCGCACCAGCAGGTCCGCGATCGGCATGGCGTCGCCGAGGTCGGTGAGGACCAGCAGTCGTGCGGAGAGGTCGTACGCGATGAGCGCGGGACCGGGGCGGTTCTCGGTCGCCAGTGCGGTCGCGAACTGGTAGGACACCGCCTCACGGAGGAATGCGGCGTCCGCGATCTCTCCGGAGACGAGCCGGCCGTCACCGCCGGCGAAGGTGTCCTCGTGGTAGACCGCGACGCTGCGAGCCTCGGCGGCCTCCGACAGCTCGCGGACTTGTTTGATCACCAACGTCCGGGGCAGTGAGAAGGGATTCTCCGCGCATCGGACCCGGAGGACGACGGTCCGACCGCTCCCCCCGAGATCGACGGGATCGACGAGGGTGACCGGAGCGCCGGTCCGTCGCTCGAGCAGCTGTTCGGCTGCCGCGACCACCTCTGAAACTGGGTCGGCCAATAGTGCGGTCATCGCTCCCCAACCTACCCGCTCACCGAGCGTTTCACGGCACCTCCCGGCGAGCCCGTCGCCCCTCCGAAGCACCATATCCCGAACCGACCTGGCAAAACAGACCACACCGTACGCATTGTCTCGAATGGGTCACGATCGGGCCCGCGCCGCCCCTGCCGGCAGCCCCCGAGACGAGTCCCGGGGGCCGCCGTTCGTCAGGACGCGGAGGCCGCGGCCTCGGCCGTGGTCGAGCCGGCACCGGCACCGTCGCCCTTGGGCTCCGGCTTCGCGTCGATGCCGGACTCCTTGCGCTGCTGCGCGGTGATCGGCGCCGGGGCGTCGGTCAGCGGGTCGATGCCGCCGCCGGACTTCGGGAAGGCGATGACCTCACGGATGGAGTCCATGCCCGCCAGCAGGGCCGTGATCCGGTCCCAGCCGAACGCGATGCCGCCGTGCGGGGGCGCGCCGAACGCGAAGGCGTCGAGCAGGAAGCCGAACTTCTCCTCCGCCTCCTCGTGCGAGATGCCCATCACCTTGAAGACGCGTTCCTGGATGTCCTTGCGGTGGATACGAATCGAGCCGCCGCCGATCTCGTTGCCGTTGCAGACGATGTCGTAGGCGTAGGCCAGCGCGGTGCCCGGCTCGGTGTCGAAGGTGTCGATCGACTCCGGCTTCGGCGAGGTGAACGCGTGGTGCACGGCCGTCCAGGCGCTGTAGCCGAGGGCGACGTCACCGCTGGCGGTCGCGTCGGCGGTCGGCTCGAACATCGGCGCGTCGACCACCCACACGAACGCCCACTCGTTCGGGTCGATGAGGTCCTGCTTGCGGGCGATCTCGCCACGTGCGGCGCCGAGCAGGGCGCGCGAGGTCTTGATCGCTCCCGCGCCGAAGAAGATGCAGTCGCCGGGCTCGGCGCCGACGTGCGCGGCCAGTCCCGCCCGCTCGGTGTCGGTGAGGTTCTTCGCGACCGGACCGGTCAGTGCCCCGTCCTCGCCGACGAGCACGTAGGCCAGACCCGGCGCGCCACGCTGCTTGGCCCACTCCTGCCAGCGGTCGAGCTCGCGCCGGGGCTGGCTCGCGCCACCGGGCATGACGACGGCGCCGACGTACTCGGCCTGGAAGACGCGGAACGTGGTGTCCTTGAAGAACTCCTTGCACTCCACGAGTTCGACGCCGAACCGCAGGTCGGGCTTGTCGGAGCCGTACCGGCGCATCGCCTCGGCGTAGGTCATCCGCTTGATCGGGGTGGTGATCTCGTGCCCGATCAGCTTCCAGACGTTGGTCAGGATCTCCTCGGCGAGGAGGATGACGTCGTCCTGGTTGACGAAGCTCATCTCGATGTCGAGCTGGGTGAACTCGGGCTGACGGTCCGCGCGGAAGTCCTCGTCCCGGTAGCAGCGCGCGATCTGGTAGTACCGCTCGATGCCGCCGACCATCAGCAGCTGCTTGAACAGCTGCGGGCTCTGCGGCAGCGCGTAGAAGCTGCCCGGCTGCAGTCGCGCGGGGACCAGGAAGTCGCGGGCGCCCTCGGGGGTGGACCGGGTCAGCGTCGGGGTCTCGACCTCGACGAACTCGTGGTGCGCGAGCACCTCGCGCGCGGCGGCGTTGACCTTCGAGCGCAGCCGGATCGCGTGGCCGGGGCCCTCGCGGCGCAGGTCGAGGTAGCGGTACTTCAGCCGCGCTTCCTCGCCGGCGTTGTCGTCGAGCTGGAACGGCAGCGGGGCGCTCTCGTTGAGCACCTCGAGCGCGGTGACGTTGACTTCGATCGCACCGGTGGGGATCTCGAAGTTCTGGTTGCCCTCGGGCCGGACCTCGACGGTCCCGACGACCTTGACGCAGTACTCGGCGCGCAGGCGGTGGGCCTGCTCGGCGGCCGCACCCTCGCGGAAGACGACCTGTGCGACACCCGAGGCGTCGCGCAGATCGATGAAGATCACCCCACCGTGATCGCGCCGCCGGGCCACCCATCCGGTGAGGGTGACGGTCTGGTCGGCGTGCTCGGCTCGCAGCGAGCCGGCGAGATGGGTGCGCAGCACGGGTTTCCTTTCAAAGTTCCAGGACTTGTTGTGGCAGTGATCCTACGGAGGTCGGACACGACAAGACACATCGCATTGGACGAATGGTCAGAGCCGTTGTCGTGCAAAGGTGGACATCTACGACAGCGCGACGACCGACGAAACGCCTCGACTACCGACGAAAGTGGTGACGATGACATTCAACGAGGGCGCTCAGATCGATTCGGGACGGGTCTCGGTCGGCGGCAGCGGCGGCGGCGGTGGCGGCCGGGGCGGCAAGTTCGCCCTCGGCGGCGGCATGGGCGGACTGATCGTGCTCGTGCTCGCGCTGCTGATGGGCGGCAATCCGGGATCGGTGCTCGGCGGGCTGTCCGGCGCGATCGACGGCCCGGCCCAGGTCGGCACCGGCGCAGCCAACACCCTGGAGGGATGCAAGACCGGAGCCGACGCGAACCGCGACGTGAACTGCCGGGTCGCGGGCACCGCCGAGAGCCTGGACTCGGTGTGGGCTCAGCAGCTGCAGCGCCAGACCGGCACCAAATACGTCCCGCCGGGCGTGATGCTGTTCTCCGGCGCGGTGAACACCGGCTGCGGCAACGCCACCAGCGACGTGGGGCCCTTCTACTGCCCCGCCGACTCCACCGCGTACTTCGACACCAGCTTCTTCCAGCTGCTGGTCGACCGGTTCGGTTCCAGCGGCGGCCCGCTCGCGCAGGAGTACGTGGTGGCGCACGAGGTGGGTCACCACATCCAGAACCAGCTCGGCGACATCGGCCGCGCCCAGACGGATCCGAGGGGCGCCCAGTCCGCGGCGGTGCGCACCGAGCTGCAGGCCGACTGCTACGCGGGCATCTGGGCCCACTCCGCCGACAGCCAGCCCGGCCCGAACGGCGGGCCGCCGTTCCTGAACAAGCTGACCGACACCGACATCAAGGACGCGCTGTCGGCGGCCTCCTCGGTGGGTGACGACCGGATCCAGCGGGCGTCGAGCGGCCGGGTCAACCCGGAGGGCTGGACGCACGGTTCGTCGGAGCAGCGCATGAAGTGGTTCCTCACCGGTTACCGCACCGGCCGGGTGGCCGACTGCAACACCTACGCGGCCCGGGACCTGAACAACCCGCCCGCGCTCACGTAGCCGGCCGCGGATCCCGCCGCCCACGCACGAAGCGTGGACGGCGGGATTCGGCCGGGACCTCGTCCCTACTTGGCCGCGCCCTTCGTGCGGTCGAGGCCCAGCGCGTCGGTCATGGTGAAGAACAGGTCGGTCTGGTCGGTCAGACCACTGACGTTCGCCGCACGCGGACCGAAGGCCGCGATCTTGAGCTGCGAACCGGTGTGCCCCTCGGACTCGACCGACGGGTCCTCGGAGGTGCCGTAGCTCAGCGTCATCTCGGCGCCGTCCTTGGTGGTGAGCCGCCGGGTCAGTCCGGGGTAGACGATGTCGCGCGCCCGCTCGATCGGCAGGTTCTTGTCGGCGGCGATGGCCGCGATGTCGGCCTCGGTCATGTTGCCGACGATCTGGCTCGAGTGTGCGTGGTCGGCGGTCACGATCACCAGGGTCTGCCCGTCCGCCTTGGCGAACGCGAGCGCCTTCTGCACCGCCTCGTCGAGGTCGACGGTCTCGCCGATCTGGCCGCACGGGTTGGCGGCGTGGTCCTGCTTGTCGATGGACGCGCCCTCGACCTGGAGGAAGAAGCCCTTCTCGTTGGGCGCGAGCAGGTCGATCGCCTTCTGGGTCATCGCCGCCAGGGTGGGCACCTCGGCGGTGCGCTTGGCGTTGTCGACGCAGGTCTCGGCGGGCTGCAGGTAGCCGCCACGGGTGGCGACCGAACCCTGCCAGCGGACCGGCATGTTGCCGTCGGCGAACAGTCCGAGCACCGGGGCGTCCTGGTCGGCCTTCTCGATCTTGTCGAGTTCCATTGCGGTGGAGACCATCTGGTAGCCCCGCACCTTCGCCTGCTCGGCCAGTGTCCGGCCCTGCCACTCCCCCGCCTTCGCGGTCTCGCCGAAGGACTTCGCCCCGCCGCCGAGAGTGACGTCGGCGCGGGTTCCGAGAAGCTGCTCGCTGATCGACCCCCTGCCGCCGTTCTCGAGCGCGTTCTCCGGGCAGGACTTGCTGGTGACCTCGGGCCCGTAGCACTTGCGGCTGCTGACGTGGGAAGCGAGCACCGCCGGTGTCGCGTCCTGGATCTCGGCGGTCGAAACGTTGCCGGTCGCCTTTCCGGCTGCCTTCGCCAGTTCCAGGACGGTGTCCTGGGCGGCACCGGTGATGTCGACGGACACCGCGCCGTTGTACGTCTTCGTGCCCGACGCCCAGGCGGTTCCGCTGGATGCGGAGTCCGCGACGTAGTCCGGCTTGCCGGCCTTCGTCAACGCGTAGTGCGTGTACTGACCGGTGATCGGCAGCGCGTCCAGGCCGGCGAAGCTGCCGCCCGCACCCTCGGCGTAGTCGCGGGCCGCGGTGATCTCGGAGTCACCCATGCCGTCACCGATGAGCAGGATGACGTTCTTCGCGCCGGACGAGTTGATCGCGTCCTTCAGCGCCTGCGACTGCTCGGAGTCGAGGCGGCGGGCGCCCCCGTTGCTCGTCACATCGCCGGCGGCAGCGCGAGTGACCGTGTCGCCGTTGGACTTCGACGAGTCGTCTGATCCACTGCTGCAACCGGCCGCCGCCAGCGCGGTCACCGCGAGCGCGGCCACCAGGAACCGTCGGGAATTGGTCGACGAGGACATCGGATTACGACTCCTTTGATTGGACGAGAGATTGACTCGGACGCGCCGAATGGTTGGCCATCCCCGTGAACGCCAGGCAACCACCCGGCTTCCGACAGACGTCCGCTGGGCGAGCACCTGGATGTCGGTCCGACACGAGGAGGTGACCATCGGCCCTACCGAAGCGGCCGACGTCGCGCGAGACTTGGTGAGCAGCCCGAGCGAGGCAGGGTTGACCAGCCGAGGAGGCAGGCATGGACTTCACCGCTCCCGACGCCGGCGTGGTGCGGACCGCGGTCGACCTGGCATGCCGCGCACCGTCGGTGCACAACAGTCAGCCGTGGCGCTGGCTGTACAACGACGGCCGGCTCGACCTGCACGGCGACCGGTCACGGCTGCTCGCCTCGACCGATCCCTCGGGCCGACAACTCATGATCAGCTGTGGGGCGGCGCTCGGGCACCTGCGCGTCGCACTCACCTCGCTGCGCTGGCACCCGAGCGTCGAACTCCTGCCCGAGGTGGCCCTGCCGAACCTGGTGGCATCGGTCCGGTTCCGCCGGGACGCCGAGCCCCGATCGCACGACTTCGATCTGGTCACCGCGATCAGGCACCGACGGACCGACCGTCGGCCCTTCGCGCCGCCGGTGCAAGCACCGGGCCTCTTCGATGTCCTCCGGGACGCCGCCGGCCGCCACGGGGCGACCCTGACGGTGCTGCCGCCCGACGCGGCTCCCGAACTGGCCGCGGCATCGAACGCGAGCGCCGCGAGTCGCCGGTACGACTCGACCTACCAGGCCGAACTCCACTGGTGGGCGGGCCATTCGTTCCCGTTCGAGGGGATACCGGCGAACGCCCTCGCCACCGAGCTCGACAGTTCCCGGGTGAGCGTCGGACGAGCGTTCCCGACCCCGGGCCGGAGCGATCCGGAAGCGAGTCGACCCGTCGACGAATCCACCGTCGTGATGCTGAGCACCACGACCGACCTCCCCACCGCCTGGGCGCGCTGCGGCGAAGCGCTGTCGGCCGTCCTACTGGAGGCAACCGCGCTCGGCAACGCCACCTGCCCGTTGACCCACCTCACCGAGGTCGAGCGGAGCCGCGAGATGATTCGAGCGCTCGCGCCGGACGCCGGTCATCCGCAGGTCCTCGTCCGGGTCGGCACCGCGCTCGATCCGGTCCCGCTGCGCGAGACGCCGCGGCGCCCGACTGCAGAGGTCCTCACGCTGGGATGAGGACACGGATCACGGTTCCACGACACACCCCGGCCCGATCTGCGTACCCGGATTCACGGTGACCGAGTTGACCGGCCCGCCTGCGGACGTCTGATACGCCATCAGCGAGTGCTCGCCGGGCGCGGTCGGGGTCCACAGCGTGAATGCATGCCCGAGCACGACCGGCGTGACGTAGTAGGGATCGGCGATGTCCCAGATCAATTCCTGAGGGAACAGCGTCGAGGCACGGTTGAGGTCGACGATCGACACACCGGCCTCCACCGGACTCACCGTCCTGGCCACGACCAGATACGTGCAGCCGGCCCCGTACGGCGTCGTCGGGCCACCGCCGAGTCCGGGCACAACGGTCACGTCGACGACGTCGGCCGTAGCCAACGGGGCAAACCAGGTGGCTGCGGCGGCGCACAGGACCACGCCGATGGGTGCAAAACGGGCAATCCGGAAAAGCTTCATACCAGAAGGTCCGTTTCGGATGCCGGACCGTTACGGCTGAATCCGGACGGGACGGCGACCGGGCGCGGCGGTGCGTTCGACCCCACCTCCGACGTGGAGCTCAGAACAGAGTGAGTGCGGGTGCGGCTCCCGCCCCGACCAGCTCGCGTACGGGAGCGCGCACCGGCTCCTGCCGATGGCCGGCGCTGCCGCCGAGGCCGTACTTCTCGACCAGCGGCGTCACCCGTCCACGCAGCCACAGCTTGTACTCGGGTGTCACGTAGGCGCCGCGACCGTAGAGCTGCCGGTACCGGCGGATCAGCGCGGGATGCTCCTCGGCGAGCCAGTTGAGGAACCAGCCGCGGGTGCTGCCGCGCAGGTGCATCGGGAACACCGTGACACCCGTCGCCCCCGCCTCCGCGATCGCACCCAGCAGTTCGTCGAGGTGTCGCGTCGAGTCGGTCAGGTACGGGATCACCGGCGCGACCATCACGTTGCAGTCGAAGCCGGCGTCGGTGACGGCGCGGATCAGGTCGAGCCGCGCCGATGGCGACGGCGTACCCGGTTCGATCGCCTTCTGCAGGTCGGCGTCGTAAATCGCCAGCGACACCCCGATCCCGACGTCCACCTGACGGGCGGCCAGGGTCAGCAGCGGCAGGTCTCGCCGCAGCAGCGTGCCCTTGGTGAGGATGGAGAACGGCGTGCCGGATTCCGCGAGGGCGCCGATGATCCCGGGCATCAGCCGGTACCGCCCCTCGGCCCGCTGATACGGATCGGTGTTGGTGCCCAGCGCGACCGTGTCGCGTTTCCACGACCGCTTCGACAGCTCCCGGCGCAGCACCGCGGCGACGTTGGTCTTCACCACGACCTGGCTGTCGAAGTCGCGGCCCGCGTCCAGCTCGAGGTACTCGTGTGTCGGTCGCGCGAAGCAGTACCGGCAGGCGTGCGAACATCCACGAAAAGCGTTGACGGTGAACCGGAACGGCAACGGCGACTCCTCCGGCACCTTGTTCAGCGCCGACTTGCACAGCACCTCGTGGAAGGTGATCCCCTCGAACTCGGGGGTCTGTACGCTGCGTACGAGGCCGGCACGCGCCAGACCGGGGAGAGCGCCGTCGTCGAGCTGGGACTGCACGGCGTCGAGAGTCTGCCCCTGCCATCGCATGCACAGAGTCGAACACTTGTTCTAGCTTTAGTCAAGCCTACGCGCCGCCGACCTCCCCACGCCGACCGCCCGCCTCGTTACACTCCGCCGATGAGCCAACGCCGCTCCACCTTTCGAACGGTCGCCACTCGCCTCACCACCCTCGTCACCCTCACCACCACGTCGTTGCTCGCATCGACTGCGCTCACCCCCACCCTCGCGGCCGCCGCGGTCCCGACGTCGGCCTGCGGCACCGCCCTCACGAGCACCGACATCGCCACCGTCGCGCGCGTGTCCGACACCGGCACGGTCACCGACGCCGACCCGATGGCCCGGCTCGAGGACGAGGTCGGCCGCCAGCACCAGATCGCGGAGATCCTCGTCGCCCACCGGGACCGGCGCGGACTGTTCGGCATCGGCCTCGACGCCGTCGTGCAGGCAGCCGTGATGCCACTGCAACGCTCCCCCGCCTCGTTCGGCACACCGGCGTGGGCGCACGCGATCAGCACCGACCTGCTGCGCCGCTACCTGGTCAACGTGCACGCCGAATTCACCGGCGCGCCAGTCGAACCCGCCTGGCAGCGCTACTTCGGGCTCGCCTACGACTGCGCCCAGTCACCGGCGCGGGCGGCGATGACCGGGTACAACGCGCATCTGACCGTCGACCTCGCGCGGTCCGTCGCCGCCACCGGCACCACCACGCAGAGCGTGCCCGACTTCTACAAGATCGTCGACTCCATCGCCACCGACGGCGACGCCATCGTCACCCGGACCAAGGCGGCCTACGGCGCCGACCTCGGACCGTTGTGGCGCTTCTACTTCCTCGGCGAGGGACTCGACCGGCTCGCGGGCGAGGGCGTGGCCTCCGAACTGCTGCTGCGGGCCGCCGACAGCGGATACAACACCCTGACCCTCGCCAACGGGTTCGCACTGCAGAATCCGCAGACCGCGCCCGGCGCCGCGGCGGAGATGGACGCCCTCTGGTCCACCGCCGACGGCGCCGTCGAAATTCTGGCGAGGCTGGGCGGGCTCTGAGACAATTCGATTCATGACCTCGGCCGTCGATCCGAAGGTTCCGCATACGAGCACCGACGTCCTGATCGTCGGCGCCGGTCCGGTCGGACTCACGCTCGCCCTCGAACTTCGCCGCCGCGACATCGACGTCATCGTCGTCGACCGGCTCACCGAACGGGCCCCGTACGCGAAGGCGGTCGGCATCCAGCCCCGCACCCTCGAGCTGTGGGACGCGATGGGTGTGGTCCGGCCCGCCCTCGACGCCGCCACCGTCATGCGCGGACAGCTGGTGTACGTCAACGGCGTCCGGACCGCGACGATGGAGCTGTCGCTGCCGAGCCAGGTGCCGTATCGCTTCGCCGCCCTGCCCCAGTACGAGACCGAACGGGTACTCGCGGAGGCCCTCGCGCGGCACGGCGCCACCCCGCGCCGCGGTACCGAGTTCGCGGCGTTCGACCAGCACGACGACCACGTGGTCTCCAGCGTCCGCGACACACACGGACGCTCGACGATCGCGTCGCGCTACCTGGTCGGCTGCGACGGCGCGCACAGCGTGGTCCGCAAGGGTCTCGGCCTCGGGTTCGAGGGCGACGCGTTCCCGGAGGAGTACATGCTCGCCGACGTCGAGCTGGACTGGACCATGCCGACGGGGTTCGGGGTGCGTTCGCTGCACCAGAGCGACGGCGTCACCGACGACCTGCTGGTGTGCATCCCGCTTCCGGGCGATCGCCGCTACCGGATCTCGATGCTCGTTCCCGACGAGCTCGCGAGCGCACCAGCCGATTCCGGTGACGTCGCGCACGGACTGGAGGGCAGCAGGGCACCGGAACTGCGACATGTGCAGGCCGTCCTGGACCGACTCTCACCGCAGCCGACCACCGCGCACACGATGCGCTGGTCGTCGGTGTTCCGGATCAGTCACCGGCTGGCGCAGCGTTACGGCGGGCGCCGGGTGTTCCTCGCCGGCGACGCCGCGCACATCCACCCCCCGACCGGCGCACAGGGCATGAACACCGGCGTCCAGGACGCCGCCAACCTGGGCTGGAAGCTGGCGCTGGCCGTGCGCGGACACGCCGCGGACGGGCTGCTCGAGAGCTATCACCTCGAGCGGCATCCCGTGGGCGAGGAGGTGGTCGGGCGCACCGTACGTCACGCCCGCGCCGGCGGGGTCGGCTCCGACGAGACCGACCCCCAGGTCGCGATGGCACGCGAGGCCCAGCTGCTGGTGGCGTACCCGAACAGCCCGCTGGTCGGCGAGACCATGACCCCCGGCAACGGCGAGGGCGGGCCCCGGCCCGGCGAACGGGCGCCGGACGCAACCGAACTCGGCCAGGACACCACCGCCTTCGGCACGCGACTGCACGAGCTGCTGCGCCATCCCGGACACACGCTGCTGCTGTGGGCGCAGGACGAGGCGGCGTGGACGCGGCAACGCGACCTCGCGGCGGCAGTCGAGCAGCGGTTCGGCCCTCAGGTGCGCAGCTACGTCCTCGTCGCCGCGGGACTGCCCGACGCATCGGGAATCACGCTGCGCGACAACGCCGGGCACTTCGCCGACGGCTACCGGCCGCACGGCCTCGCCGGCTACCTGATCCGGCCCGACGGCTACCTCGGCTACCGCAGCGACGCGATCACCGTCGACGGTCTCGCCGAACACCTGGCCGGGATCCTGCGCCCGCGACCCTAGCCGTCCGGACCGTCCACGATCGCCTGCACCAGCGCCCCGTACCGCTCGATCAGCTCCTCGCTGTCCATCAGGTCCGATCGGAGCAGACCCATCGTGCGGGTTCCGCCCGCGAGACCGAGCAGTGCCGCGAGGACCAGGTGCGACTTGAGCTTGTCCGCCGAGGTGTCGCCGATCCGCTCGGCGATCGCGGCCACGTAACGGCGTTCGTAGTCCGCCCGCGCGGCCTCCCGGTCGGCGGACTCGTGGATCAGCATCAGCGCCGTCGCAAACGGTTCGGGGGCGTCGTTGTCTCGGCGCTCGACGAGGCGGCGAACCAGTCCGTATCCCAACGGTTCCCGGCTCCCGGCCGCCTCGTCGAGCGTCTGCTCGGACGGATCCGCGGCGGCCAGCAGGCCGGCCTTGCTGCCCATCAGCTTCATCACCATCGCGGGCGAGCAGCCCGCCCGGACCGCGACGTCCTTGATGGTGGTCGCGGTGTAGCCGCGGCGGGCGAACAGTTCACGCGCCGCCTCGATCACCGCGTCGCGGGTCGTCGTGCCGCTCACGGCGTTCTCACCGGATCGCGGTCGTCGGCCAGGTCGAGGTCGATCACCGCGGACTGCGCCCCCACGAGGATCTGCCGTGTGAGGGTGCGCCGGCGCCCGTGGTCGAGCACGGTGAGCAGGTATCTGCCGGTGACGGGCAGCGCGAACTCGTAGCGACCGTCGTAGTCGCAGCGCGCGGACGTGACGAACTCGCCGCTCGCCTTGACCAGGGTCACCAGGGCGGACTCCGACGGCGACCCCGACTCGGTGATGCGCCCACCCAGTCGGAGGCGCTCGCCGAGCACCACGAACTGCCGGGTGTGCGCGTCGTCGAAGTCGAGCACCTGGGACTTCGGCGCCCACCCGTCCGCGCTGGCGATCACCAGGTACGGCCCCGGAGCAGGCAGCACCACGGAGAATTCGCCGGTGTTGTCGGCTCGGCTCCAGTCCACGGGCTCGCCGGTCGTCCGCAGCACGGTGATCACCGCATGCTTGATCGGCCTCAGGTCGTCGTGCAGAACGGTGCCGCTGACGACCAACTCCTCCGGCACACCGGCCTCCTGCGCCGCCGTGTCGGGCACGGGCGCGGGCGCGGCCACCGACGCCGCAGGCCCACGCGGGATGAACGCCGCGACCAGCGCGGACGCGGCACCCGCGACGGCGGCAATCGCAAAAATGATCTTGAAAGCGCCGAGCGACGGGAAGACGTGGCCGGCCACCTCAACGGTGACCGCGGTGAGGACCGCGGAGATGACGGCACTGGACACCGACGTGCCGACCGAGCGCAGCAACGCGTTGAGACCGTTCGCCGAGGCGGTCTCGGTGATCGGCACCGAGCCCATGATCAGCATCGGCATCGACGCGTAGGCGATGGCGGTGCCGGTGGTCACCAGCATCGCGCCCGCCACGATCAACGGGACCGAGCCGGTGAGGAAGATCCGCAGCGTGTACGCGGCGGCCAGAACCAGCGCGCCGAGGACCAGAGTGCGCTTGGCACCGATCCGTCCCATCAGCCGTCCCGCGATCGGCGCGACGACGACCATCATCAGTCCGGCGGGCATCATGCACAGGCCGGCGACCAACACCGTCAGGCCGTGCCCGTAGCCGGTCACCGTGCTCACCTCGAGTTGCTGCGTAGTGGAGAGCATGTTGGCGTACATCGAGATTCCGACCAGCAGCGCGCTGATGTTGGTGAGCAGCACCGGCCGTCGAGCGGAGGTCCGCAGGTCGACCATCGGCTGGTTGACCCGCAGTTCGTACGGGAACCAGACGGCGAAGGCGACCAGCGAGACCACCAGCGCCAGGATCGTCGGCTCGCTCCCCCAGCCCCAGGTGCCGCCCTTGGAGATGCCCAGCAGCAGCGCGGTCAACGCCACCGACAGCAGCAGCGCACCGCCGACGTCGAATCGGCCGGGGGTGCGCACCGGGGACTCCGGCACCACCGCGAGCACCGCGACCAGCAGCAACAGGCCTGCGAGCGCGGACAGCCAGAAGATGGCCTCCCACCCGAAGTGCTGGTACACCAGGCCGGACAGCGGCAGGCCGAGCGCGGAGCCGATGCCGAGCGTCGCACTCATCATGGCGGTCGCGCCCGCGACCTTCGCCTTGGGCAGTTCGTCGCGCAGGATGCCGATGCCGACCGGCACCAGCGCCGACGCGAACCCCTGCAGGCCGCGGCCGACGAGCATCGCGGGGAAGGTCGCCCCGACCGCCGCGATGACCGAACCGAGCACCATCGTGAGCAGCGAGACGACCATCATGCGGCGCTTGCCGAACATGTCCGCCAGCCGCGACACGATCGGCGTGGCCACCGCCGCGGTCAGCAGCGTGGCGGTGACCAGCCAGGACGCGCTGGTGTAGTCGATGCCGAGGATGGCGGGAAAGTCCGACAGCAGGGGAATGATCAGCGTCTGCTGCAGCGCGACGACCGTGCCGGACATGCACAGCACGGCGACGAGCACCGTGCTCGGCACCCGGCGGGTCGGGGTCGACGGCTTCGAATGGGTCGACAAGTGGCACTCCAGTGGGCGGGCGGTGAATGGGCGTTCACCCTGGAGTGAACACGCGTTCACCCCTGCAGCGCAAGCCGGACAATTCGACTCGCGACCCCGCACACACCGGCACTCACGTCCCGTCAGGCCGTCCCGGCGGCCTCACGCGGCCGCCTCCCCGGGCACCGACTCGGTCGCCCTCCGGGCGAACTCGCCCGCCGCGGACCACGCCTCGCGCTCGGCCGCGAACGCCGCCGCCTGGGTCGCGCGGAACGCGGCGATCGAGTCCGCGTTCGCGGCGAGGAACTCGTCGTGCTCGGCGAGCGAGAAGCTGCCGTCGGTGATCTGGACGCCGCCGGACCCGCCAGCCGCGGTCTCGGCCCGCAGCTCGAGCAACTCGTCGGGTTCGACGGGATACCAGGAGATCCGGTCGAAGAACCGCAGCAGCCACGGGGTGCCGTCCTCGAACGGTCCGGACCCCTGCGGGTGCCGGTGGTTCCACACCTGGGTGGTCCGCCCGACGAACTGGTAGCCACCCGGACCCTCCATGCCGTAGATGCACAGGTACGCGCCCCCGATCCCCACCGCGTTCTCCGGCGTCCAGGTGCGGGCCGGGTTGTACTTGGTTGTCACCAGGCGGTGTCGCGGATCGAGCGGGGTGGCGACCGGCGCTCCGAGGTACACGTCGCCCAGTCCGAGCACCAGGTAGTCCGCGTCGAAGACGGTGTCGAACACGTCCGCGACCGAATCCAATCCGTTCATCCTCCGGATGAACTCGATGTTCCACGGGCACCAGGGTGCGTCCGCACGCACGCCGTGCATGTACCGCTTGATCGCCTCGCGCGTGGACGGGTCGTCCCAGGACAGCGGCATTCGCACGGTCCGGCTCGGCACCACCAGTTCGGACGAGTCCGGGATCTGCGACTCGGCCTCGGCCAGCAGCCCCATCAGCGTCGGCACCGGCAGCACGTCGGGATCCACCCGCACCTGCAGGGACCGGATGCCCGGCGTCAGGTCCAGGAGCCCGGCCGGCTTCTCGGCCTCGAGCCGCTGGTGCAGGGCGTGCGCCCGGGCCCTGAGCCCGAGGTCGAGGGTCATGTCCCCGTACTCGACGAGCACGTTGTCGTCGCCGGAGCGGCGGTAGGTCACTGCGGTGACCCCGTCGCGCCGGGCGATCACGCCGTCGTCCGCGTCGCCGCCCGCGCCGTACACGGCGGGCATGCTGGCGCGACGGCCCAGTCCCAGTTGCCTTCTGGAGGCCGCGCGCTCCGCCCGGATCGGCACGAACCGGACCGCGTCACCCGGGCTGAGCTGACCGAGCTTCCAGCGGTCGGCGGAGACGACGGTCACCGGGCAGACGAAGCCGCCGAGGCTGGGCCCGTCGGGACCGAGCAGGATCGGGGTGTCCCCGGTGAAGTCCAACGCGCCGACCGAGTACGCGTTGTCGTGAATGTTGGACGGGTGCAGGCCCGCCTCGCCGCCGTCGCCGCGCGCCCAGTCGGGCTGCGGCCCCACCAGCCGCACGCCGGTGCGGTCGGAGTTGAAGTGCACCTCGTAGTCGGTGGCGTACAGGGTGTCGATGTCCTCGCGGGTGAAGAACTCCGGCGCCCCGTGCGGGCCCTCGGTGACCGCGATCTCCCAACGACCCCCGATCACGGGGACGTGCTCCATCGGGACGGGCTGGGCGGCAGCGGGATTCGACGGGCCGCCACCGCAGGTGAGCACGTCCCCCTCCCGCAGGGTGCGGCCCTCGTGACCGCCGAAGCGACCGAGCGTGAAGGTCGCTCCGCTGCCCAGGTAGTCGGGCACGGTCAGGCCACCCCGGACCAGCACGTAGATCCGCAGGCCCGGGCCGGATGCCGCACCGACGTCGAGGACGCCGCCCGCAGGCACGTCCACCGGCGCCCAGGTGCGCACCGACCGCCCGTTCACCCGGACCGAGGCGGGGGCACCGGTGACGCAGACGGTGGTCGCGTCCTCGAACCGCAGCGCGGGACCTGCCATGGTGCACTCGAGTCCGGCCGCGCCCTCCTCGTTGCCGAGTGCCACGTTGCCGAGGCGGAACGACAGGTCGTCCATCGGGCCCGAGGGCGGCACGCCGATCTGCCAGTACCCGACCCGACCGGGCCAGTCCTGCACGGTGGTCAGCATGCCGGGCCGCTGCACGGTCACGGTCGTCATCACGCCTCCTCGGGCCGGGTGACGACCATTCGCACCTCGGTGGGGTCGAAGCCGTTGCAGGGGTTGTTGATCTGGGGGCAGTTCGACACCAGCACGAGGGTGTCGATCTCGGCCCGCAGCGCGAGTCGCTTCCCGGGTGCGGACAGTCCGTCCACGATGCCGAGGGTGCCGTCCGCGTCGACCGGCACGTTCATGAAGAAGTTGACGTTCGAGACCAGGTCCCGTTTGCCGAGGCCCCACTTGGCTCCCTCGATCAGGAAGTTCTCCACGCAGGCGTGCTGGTGCCTGGTGTGGTGGCCGTACCGCAGCGTGTTGGACTCCTGCGAGCAGGCCCCGCCGACGGTGTCGTGGCCGCCGACCTCGTCGGCGACGAGCGTGACGAGGGCGGCGCCGTCGTCCGAGCGCAGCACGCTTCCGGCGGCGAGGAACAGATTGCGTTGCGCGGCAACGGTGGCCGCCGCCGAGTACCGCACGTCGTGGTCGTCGGCGGCGTAGAACAGCGTGTCCACGGCCTGGTTTCCGTGCAGGTCGACGATGGTGATCACGTCGCCCGCGCGCAGGATGCCGGACCACGGTCCGCGGGCGCCGACAGTCTCGTCCAGGACGACGGTGCCGGGGACGAGCGCGAGGGTCTCTACTGCGGTGGTCATCGGGCATCCCTTCCGAAACGTGCGGCGTTCCAGGCGTCCTCGGTGTTGAGCACGGCCCGTAGGTACTCGGGGTCGTCGTTGGGCAGCGCGCCGAGGTCCTCGGGGGCCGTCCACGCCAGGATCTCGAGCGAGGTGGTCGGATAGTTCGGGGCCGGATCGAGCGGGTGCGCGGTGTTGGCGACGAGCGCGATCACCGGCAGGTGGATCAGCAGTTCGAGTTCCGTTCCGGCACCGGCGGTCCCGGTGCTGGTGAGCGTGCCGTCGGGCTCGACGTGCACGCCGTGGAAGAACGTGAGCACTGGGGGCAGGTCACGCGCGGTCAGGCCGTGCTTGGCTGCGGCGAGGGTGAGCAACTCGCGTCCCGCCGGGGCACCCGAGTGCACGCTGCCCGCCCCGTACTTCGCCGTGTTGGTCGCCAGGCTGGTGGTCCCACAGAACGCGTCGTGCCGGCCCGAGGTGTCCGCGACGATGGTGGCCAGCACCCGTCCCTGGTCGGAGAGCAGGGGGTGCCCGACACCCAGGTAGGCCTGCCACGGCACCTTGACGGTGTCGGCGACGTTGAGTCGCTCGTGCGGCGCGTCGGCCCGGTACAGCAGCAGGTTCGCGCAGGCGGCCCCGTCGAGATCGCGCAGCCGGACCCGAGTTCCGCGCGCGAGCACCTTCGATGTGTAGCGGCCGCCGGGCACCGTCTCTGCCCAGGTCAACGCCTCCGCCGACACGCCCGCAGGCGGATCCGGCCACCGCGAGGCGGGCAGCACGGGCATCGAGTCGGTGATCGCGCCGGCCTGTGCGCGGGCGTGCTCGCGGGCGGCGGCCGTGGTGGCGGTGTTGCTGTCGGTGGCTGTCGGGGTCACTGTCAGGCTCCAATCGTGACGGGGTTGGGGACGGTCTTGCCGCGCGGGTAGCACAGCGCTCCGGCGAGCACCACCACGGCGACCGTGATCGGTGCGGCCCATTGCAGGATCGGGAACTCCCCTGTGGGGTTGAAGATCTCGGCACGCGGCCAGGAGAGGTTGACCACCATCGCGGCCCCGTAGAGCACGGCGGCGACGTTGACCGGGACACCGAGTCGGCCGAGCGTGAACAGCGGTTTGCCCTCGGCGTCGACCTGGACTCCGCCGCGCGGCCAGCCCTGCAACCGGCGCAGCAACAGCGGGACCGTCACCATCAGGTAGGCCAGGTAGATGAGCACGATGCACACGCTGGAGAGGGTGGTGAAGATCGCCGAGTTGCCGACGTTGACCGCGAGCACGGCGATGCAGGCGACCCCGATGAGCACGGACGGTGCGATCGGGGTTCCGGTGCGGCCGTTGACCTTCGACAGCACGCCCGATGCGGGCAGCCGGCCGTCGCGGGCCATCGAGAACATCAGCCGGGACGCGGCGGTCTGGATCGCGAGGGTGCAGACGAACACCGCGATCGCGACGTCGACCAGCAGCAGGGTGCCCCACGGCGAGCTGAGGATCGCGGTCAGCACGTAGGGCAGGCCCTCGGCCGCGAGCCGGCCGTCGGTCAGGCTCGGCGCCGCCATCAGCGCGCCGACGATCATCAGGCCGCCGCCGAGCGCGGAGACCGACAGCGCCAACCGGATGGTGCGCGGCGCCACGCGGCGCGGGTTGCGGGTCTCCTCGGCGAGTTCGCCCGCCGAGCCGAACCCGACCATGACGTAGGCGGCCATCAGGCCGGAGACGATCCAGGCCCAGATGTAGCCGGGTTCGCTGCCCGCGGCCCCGGTGTCGAAGACCACCTGCGGTCCCCGCTGGGCGTGGGTGAAGAACATCCCGACCACCGCGATGACACCGACGATCTCGCAGGTCACCCCGATGTTGTTGATCCGGGACATCCAGTTCACGCCGACGCAGTTGATGGCGGTGGTCGCGACCAGCAGCGCCGAACCGAGCAGCACCGCATTGGCGGCCCCACTGGGCGAGGTCAACGAGCTGTCCGTGCCGACCATCTGGAATCCGCTCCACACATTCGGCAGGACCACCTGGAGGGCGATGGCCGCCGCCGAGGCGGTGACGATCTGGGCGATGATCATGAACCAACCGGCGAACCAGCCGACTATCTCGCCGCCCATCCGCCGCGACCACTGGTAGATGGCACCCGAGATCGGGTACCGCGCGGCCAGTTCGGCGAAGCTGAGCGCGACCATGAACTGGCCGAGGAACACGCACGGCCACGTCCAGAAGAACGCCGGGCCGGCGAAGCCGAAGCCGAGGCCGAACAACTGGAAGATCGTGGTGAGGATGGAGACGAAGGAGAAGCCCGCCGCGAACGAGGCGAACTTCCCGAGCGAGCGATGTAGTTGCTGCTCGTAGCCGAAATCGGCGAGATCGTTGTCGTCGCTGGGCTTCGGTGCCACGGTCGTCATGGGCTCTCCTGCGAGGGGGGCGGTCAGCGAGGTTTCCTGTCAGTTGACAGTTTTCTGGTCCGCCGTTCCCGGTGGGTGTCCCGCACGTTTCGACTTGACGCCGTTCCGTTGCGACTCAATGTCATTCGTTACGCCCACATTGCCGCCTCCGCACAGAGCCGGTCGGCCCCACCGAGGCCCGCACCCCTGCCAGGATGGGTGCCATGACCGAACCGCTCGTCGTGCGCGATCCGTCGATGCGGCCCGCGGGCGAGCTGCTGCGCGGGCCCGCGGTGTGCTGCTCCCCCGACGCCTCCGTCAAGGACGCGGCGCAGGCGATGACCGCCGCCGGCCGCCGTCACGTCCTGGTTCCGCTCGGCGACGGCGAGTGGGGCATCTTCACCGACGGTGACCTGCGCCGACGGGTGGTCGCCGCCGGCCTCGACACCGCGGCACCGGTCCGCGTGGCGGTGACGGCACCGGCCCGGACCGTCCCGGCCGACCGTCTCGGCGCCGACGTGCTGATGGACATGCTCGAGCACGGGGTGCGACACATGCCGGTTCTGTCCGCCCGCGGCGAGCCCCTCGGCGTTCTCGAGGACACCGACCTGCTCGCCACCGCCACGCGCGGCGGATTCGTGCTGCGCCGCACGATCGCGCAGGCCACCGATCCGGACGAAATGACGGCCGCCGCGGCCCGGGTGCCCGAACTGATCGTGGGCCTGTGGCGCGCCCGGGTGGCCGCACTGGACGTGAGTGCGATCCTGTCGGTGCTGATGGACGCTGCCGTCGCCGGCGCCGCGCGGATGGTCCGCGACGACAGCCTCTGCGCCGCCGCGTGGCTGACCCTCGGCAGTGTCGCGCGCCGTGAGGCGATGCCGGGCTCCGACGTCGACAGCGCGATGGTGTGGCCGGACACCGCCGACGGACCCGATGTCCGGCAGGCCGCGCTCACCTGTGCCGGACGCGTGCACGGGCTACTGGACGAGTGCGGCTTCCGGGCGGACCAGAAGGGCGCGCTCGCCTCGCGCCCGAGATTCGCTCGACCCGAATCCGGTTGGCTGACCGCGCTGGACGGATGGCTCGCCGACCCGTACACCGATCAGGGCGTGGTGATGATCTCGCTGCTCGCGGACAGCCGGATCGCGACGGGACCGGCCGACCTCGACCTCGCGGCCGCGGCGGCGGACCGCCTGCGCGCCTCTCCTGACGCGAGCCGACTACTGCTGCGCGAGGCCGTGGAGGACAAGGCGCGCATGCACTCGCTGCGCGAGATTCTCACCCGCCGCACCGATACCGTCGACCTCAAGGCCCAGGGCGTCATGCCGATCGTCAACATCGCGCGCTGGGCCGGGCTCGCGGCCGAATCGGTCGAGGCTGCGACTCCGGCACGACTGCGGGCCGCCGCCTCAGCGGGACTGTTGCCCGAGGACGACGCCAGGGTGCTCGCCGAGTCCTTCGACGTGCTGGCTCAGATCCGGCTGCGGCACCAGTGCGAACAGCTCGAACGCGGAGACCAGCCCACCGACGTGGTGACCCTGCACGACCTGACCCCGCTCTGTCGCAGCCTGCTCGCCAACGCGATTCGCGAGATCGCCGGCGTGCAACGCAAACTCGCGTACACGGGCCCGCCGTCGTGACCGAGCGACCGGCGCTGCGGTGGCCGGACCTCTTCGCAGGACTGTCCGACGACCGTACGCACGCGGTGGAGCAGGCCGTCGCCGCCGAACGGCTCGAGGGCTGGCGTCCGCAGCGCGAGGAGGTCGCGGATCTCGTCGCCCTCGCGCGCGACGACCTCGATCACGGCACCTACCTCTCCCGCCACCTCGCGGCGGCCACCGCGCTGCCGGTCGCCCGCCGCCGGCGACTGTCGCTGCCGAAGCCCTACCTGGTACGTGGGACGACGGTGCTGCGCAACAGCTTCGGCCTCCGCGACGCCACCCAGCTGCGGTCGGTGGAGTTCGCGGCGACCGCGTCGCGCCTGCTCCAGCGGCACCTCGGTCCGCCCCCGCCGGCGCGATCCGTCGACGCCGACCACGTCCACGCCCTGCACCGGCACGTCTTCCAGGACGTGTTCGGCTGGGCCGGCCAGACCCGGATCGTGGACCTGTCGAAGAACGGCGACGCCTTCGCGCCGGTCGCCGCGATCCCGGGCTATCTGCGAGAGGTCGAGATCGCGATCGCCGCGACCGACTGGCATCGAGCCGACCGCGGCCGGACGGCCTATGCGCTGGCCGCGGTCTACGTCCTCTACAACCACGCGCACCCGTTCCGGGAGGGGAACGGCCGCACCGGAACCCTGCTGCTGCACCAGCTCGCCGCCTCGACCGGCCACCGGCTCGACCTGTCGAGCGTCACCGCGACGGAATGGGTTGCCGCATCGCGCGACTCGGCGCCGTTCCGCCGCACCGGCGCGCCGTCGCCTCGGCCACTGATCCCGCTGTTGCTCCGTTCACTGGTCACACGTCGTGACCACACCAGCGCCTGGTCGTGCTAGGCCGCTGCGGTCGCCCACGGGAACGTCTCGGTCGAGGGTCACCTTCGCGAATCCTGCGAGCTCGCCGCCGGCCCACGCGTACGCCACCTGGCGTTCACCTGGGTTACGTAATTCCAACCGGCGGGTAACAAGAGTATGTAGGGTCATCGCAGCCCGCATCCCTACACACCCGAGGTTGCCCCATGCCCTTCCCGCCGCGGAACGTGTCCCGTCGTGCCTTCCTCACCGGCCTGTCCGTCCTCGGCGGCGCCGCAATGCTGCCCGCTGCTGCGAACGCGACGCCGGTTCTCCGTCAGGCCGCGGACGCCGGGCCGGGACTCGTCCGGAACCCCGAGTTCGGCAACGGGGTGATGGCGGGCGTACCGCGGACCGACGGCGCGACCTTGTGGACGCGAGTGGGCGCCGGGAGCTCGGGGAGCAGCAGTCTCGGCGCCGGCAGCCTCGGCACGGGCAGTCTGGGCTCGGGGAGCGCCGCGGGACCGGGCGGCGAGCTGGCGTTGGTCGTGTCCACCCGCGAGGACCTGTCGTCGCCGGTCCTCGCCGAGCGGGTTCAGGTCCGTGACGACGCCGACGGCACAGTGCATTTCGACGCGACCGGGCTGGCACCGGGAGAGACCTACTACTACCAGTTCCGCGGCGACGGGGGCGAGTCGCCGGTCGGCCGCTTCCGGACGCTGAGGCCCGCCGACTCCAACGAGCCGGTCCGCATCGGCTGGTTCACCTGTCAGGGCTTCGAAGAGGGCTACTACGCGGCCCACCGGCATCTCGCCGAGGAGGACCTCGACTTCGTCGTGTGTCTCGGCGACTACGTGTACGACTTCACCAAGCCGGGCGTCCGCGGTGTCGAGACCAACGCGTTCCCGCAGGGGCTCGACGGCATGCGGGACAAGTACCGCAGATACCGCACGGACGACAACCTGAAGCTGATGCACAGCCGGCACGCCTTCCTGCCGATCTGGGACGACCACGAGTTCCGCAACAACTACACCAAAGACGGGTGGACCTTCCCGGTGATCTCGCCGGTCGACGGCGCGATCGGATTCCAGCAGAAGAAGCAGTGGGCGTGGAAGGCGTGGTTCGAGCACATGCCCGTGCCGCGCTTCGCCGACGACCCGACCCGGACGTACCGGTCGCTGCGGGTGGGCCGGACCGTGGAACTGTTCGCGCCCGACGCCCGGCAGTACCGGGACCGGCAGGCCTGCGGCGATTCCCTCGACCACATCCTCTGCGCGGAGGCGGACGCACCGGGTCGCACCCTGCTCGGCGCGACCCAGAAGCGGTGGCTGCTCGACGGCATGACGGGATCGGACGCGCGCTGGAAGGTGGTCGCGAACGCCAACATGATGATGGGCATGGTGGTCGCGGACAACGGCACCCGCGCCTACATGGACACCTGGGACGGATACGGCGCGGAGCGCTCCGAGATCCTGTCCACCGCGGCCGCATCCGTCGAGAACATGGTCCTGGTCACCGGTGACGACCACGACGGCTGGGCGGGCGAGCTGTGGGACACCGGCTTCGCGCCGGGCACGTCGAGCGGCGAGCAGGTCAACGCGCCCGGAACGAAGCGCGCCGGGGTCGAGTTCGTGGTCCCGTCCGTCACGTCGTCGAACACCGCCGACGGCGGCTACACCAGCAGCAGCGATGCGACCGGTGCGGCCCGGGCGGAGGAGGTCAACCGGCGCGATCACAATCCGCACGTCAAGCACGCCGATATGGTCAGCCACGGCTACGGGCTGCTCGACGTGAATGCGGGCGAGGCCCGCTTCCAGTTCCGAGCGGTCGACAAACTGAACCCGAATTCCGGTGTGACGACGTCGAAGTCGTTCCGGACACCCGCCGGGCAGGCGGTGATCGAACCGGCGTGAGTCAGTCCGCGTCGCGGGCCGCGGCCGGGGCGCCCCCAGGCCGCGGC
>NZ_JBHZAH010000038.1:0-39937 GCF_042754225.1 Rhodococcus sp. NPDC059234 | reverse complement strand
CAGGCTCGCCGTCCACTCAGCGTCGAATCGGTCGGCAGATACGGTCATCTCGCGGTTCACCCCCTGGTCGATACGACAGGTGTGCCCCTCGAGCCTAGTCGCGGCAGGCCCCCGGACACCGGATATGCCGGAGGCGTCGCCCGGGGGTCTGCCGCAGACCGTGGAACTAGACCGTGGCCCCCGCGGGCACGTACTGCGTGAGCAGCTCACGGGTCCGGTCGGAGAGCGGAACCGACTTCTCGGTCTTCGGATCGAATCCGACCAGTACCCCGTCCGCGGCCGCGCAGACGGCGCCGTGCCGGTCACGCATCACGTTCCGGACGGTGAACGACGACGTCCCGACCCGCAGGATGCTCACCTCGACGGTGAGCGGTCCGGTGGCGTCGGTCACCGGACGTAGGAAGTCGAACTCCATCCGACGCACCACCATCGGGGTGGGCGACGCGCCCGCCCCGATGATGCAGTCGCGGAAGAACCTGGTCCGCGCCTCCTGCGCGTACTCGGCATACAGCACGTTGTTCACGTGGCCGAGGCGATCGGAATCACCCCAGCGCACCTGAATCTCACAGGAATACGTCTTGTCGGACACTCGGACTAGTCCCGGGTGAGCTTGCGGTGCGTGACCCGGTGCGGACGGGCCGCGTCGGCACCGAGCCTGGCGACCTTGTTCTCCTCGTAGGCCTCGAAGTTGCCCTCGAACCAGTACCAGGCCGCCTCGTTGTCGCCGAATGCACCCTCCCACGCGAGGATGTGCGTGCAGGTCCGGTCCAGGAACCAGCGGTCGTGGGAGATCACCACGGCGCAACCCGGGAAGTCCTGCAGCGCGTTCTCGAGCGAGCTGAGGGTCTCGACGTCGAGGTCGTTGGTCGGCTCGTCGAGCAGGATCAGGTTGCCGCCCTCCTTGAGGGTCAGCGCCAGGTTCAGCCGGTTGCGCTCACCACCGGAGAGCACCCCGGCCGGCTTCTGCTGGTCCGGACCCTTGAAACCGAACGCTGAGACGTAGGCGCGCGAGGGCATCTCGTTCTGGCCGACCTCGATGTAGTCGAGTCCGTCGGAGACCGTCTCCCACACCGTCTTCTTCGGGTCGATGTTCGCGCGCGTCTGGTCGACGTAGCTGAGCTTGACGGTCTCGCCGACCTTGACGGTGCCCGAGTCCGGCTCCTCGAGACCGACGATGGTCTTGAACAGCGTGGTCTTGCCGACGCCGTTGGGACCGATGACGCCGACGATGCCGTTACGCGGCAGCGTGAACGACAGGTCCTTGATCAGCAGGCGACCCTCGAAGCCCTTGTCCAGGTTGTCCACCTCGACGACCACGTTGCCGAGGCGCGGCGGCGTCGGGATCTGGATCTCCTCGAAGTCGAGCTTGCGGTGCTTCTCGGCCTCCGTGACCATCTCGTCGTAGCGGTCGAGGCGGGCCTTGTTCTTGGCCTGACGGGCCTTGGCGCCGGAGCGGACCCAGGCGAGCTCCTCCTTGAGACGCTTCTGCAGCTTCTGGTCCTTCTTGCCCTGCACCTCGAGGCGGGCGGCCTTCTGCTCCAGGTAGGTGGAGTAGTTGCCCTCGTACGGGTACAAGCGGCCGCGGTCGACCTCGCAGATCCACTGCGCGACGTGGTCGAGGAAGTAGCGGTCGTGAGTGACGGCCAGGATGGCGCCGGGGTAGGCGGCCAGGTGCTGCTCGAGCCAGAGCACGGACTCGGCGTCGAGGTGGTTGGTCGGCTCGTCGAGGAGCAGCAGGTCGGGCTTGCTCAGCAGCAGCCTGCACAGCGCGATGCGGCGCTTCTCGCCACCGGAGAGGTGGGTGACGGGCTCGTCGGCCGGCGGGCAGCGCAGCGCGTCCATGGCCTGCTCGATCTGGGAGTCGACCTCCCAGGCGTCGGCGTGGTCGAGCTTCTCCTGGAGCTCGCCCATCTCCTCCATGAGCTCGTCGGAGTAGTCGGTGGCCATCAGCTCGGCGATCTCGTTGTAGCGCTTGAGCTGCACCATCGTCTCGCCGAGGCCCTCCTCGACGTTCTCACGGGCGGTCTTGGTCTCGTCGAGGTGCGGCTCCTGCATGAGAATGCCGACGGAGGCACCCGGCGCGAGGAAGGCCTCGCCGTTGCCCGGCTGGTCGAGCCCGGCCATGATCTTGAGGATGGAGGATTTACCCGCGCCGTTCGGGCCGACGACACCGATTTTCGCTCCCGGGTAGAAGCTCATCGTGACGTCATCGAGGATGACCTTGTCGCCGTGCGCCTTGCGCACCTTCTTCATCGTGTAAATGAACTCCGCCATGGGCACCAGAGTATCGGCACACGTCGCGGTGCCCCAATCCACGCCGCCCCGGGCTGTGGACAGCCGCACCGCTGGTCAGATGTGCGCGCGGGCGAACGCGATCACGTCGGGCAGGGACTGCGTCAAGGAGACCTGGTGTGCGCTCGGGTAGGTGCGGAAGGTGACATCCTGCCCGTTGGCGAACACGTCGGCGGCGAGTTTGGCACCGAGCGGGTACGGGACGGTCCGATCCAGCAGTCCGTGCCCGACGAACACCGGCCGGTCGTAGCCGGTGGTGGGCACCGCGAGGTAGTCCCGAATGGCGTCGCGGAACTGCGGGATGTCGAGCGGACGGGCCAGCATCTGACCGATACCGACTGTGCCGGCCCGGTCCGCGAGTTCGGCGTAGCACAACGCCTCGGAGTCCTCGACGATCGCGGCGCCGGCCGGGGTGAGCAGCTCGCCGACCGGCAAGTCCGGCCGGGCCACCCTCAGCCCGTCGACCACGTAGGCGGCGAAATTGGTCAGGCCGGTCAGGCCCAGGTCGGGAAAGCCCGGGCCCCCGAGGGGGAAGAGCTGATCGAGGTTGGCCGGAGTCCCGGTCGCGACGACACCCCGGTAGTCCAGCTCGGGCGCATAGCTCGTTGCCTCGTGCGCGGCGAACATGGCGGCGTGTCCGCCCTGCGAATGCCCGACGGCCAGCCAGGTGCGCGACAGTTGCGGGGCGACCGACGTCGCCGCCCGGACCATGTCGATCACCGCCCTGCCCTCGCTGCGGCCGTGCAGGTATGCGTGCACGCCCGCGGTCCCGAGCCCGACGTAGTCGGTGGCGACCACCGCGAAGCCGGCGCCGAGCCAGGTGTCCAGGTACTCACGCGTGAGCGAGGAGACGTCGCCGAAGGACGGCGCGCACGCGTCGGCGACACCCGTGGTGCCATGTGCCCAGGAGACGACCGGCCACCCGCCGGCGGGTGCTACGCCACGCGGTAGGTACACCGCACCGGTGCTCAACGCCGGCGCGCCGGCAGGCCCCTCGGTCCAGTAGGTCAGCCGGTAGCCCTCGGCAGCGCCGGAAAGGGTCGACGCCGGAACCAGGTCGCCGCGCGCGATCACCGTCCCGGGACCGGTGCCCGCGGCCCGCGCGAACGCGGGAACGGGGACGAGGGCGGCGAGCACCGCGAGGACCGTGGACACCACGGCCAGCAGGCACATTCGAACCCGTTGCGGCACAACGACGGTCGAACCGACTTCCCCGGACCCGATCACTGCTGTGTGCGGCACGCCTTCTGTCTACCGCACCGCACGGCCGATGTGTCGAGCTACGTCGCCGCGCGAGTCACACCGTCAGGCGCCGAACAGCGACCGCACGAACGCCGTGGTGTCGGGCAGCGCCTGGAATGGCGATCCCCCGTGGTTGCCCGGGTAGGTCCGGAACGTCACCGGCTGGCCCGCCATCTGCAGGTCGAGTGCGAGCTTCGCGCCGAGCGGGAACGGCACCGTCTGATCCGTGAGGCCGTGCCCGATGAAGACCGGCCGGTCGTAGCCGGTGGTGGGAACCGCGAGGTAGTCACGCAGCGCCGAGCGGATCTGCGGGGTGTCGAGCGGCCGGCTGAGCATCTCGCCGACACCGAAGGTCCCCGCGCGCTTGAGGAGCGGGACGAAGCACATCGTCTCCGAGACCTTGACGAGCTCGCGGCCGGCCGGGGTGAGGTAGTCGTCGATGGGCAGGTCCGGCCGTGCCACCTTCAGACCGTCGACGACGTAGGCCGCGAAGGGGGTCAGTCCGTTCAGGCCCAGGTTCGGGAACCCCGGTCCACCGAGCGGGAACAGCTGGTCGAGGTTCGCCGGGGTTCCGGTGGCGACGGCGCCCCGGTAGTCCAGTTCGGGCGCGTAGCTGGTCGCCTCGTGCGCGGCGAACATCGCGGCGTGGCCGCCCTGCGAGTGCCCGACGACCACCCAGGACTTCGACAGTGACGGTGTGATCGCCCGGGCGGCACGGACCATGTCGATCACGGCCCGACCCTCGCTGCGACCGTGCAGGTAGGCATGCGTGCCCTCGTTGCCCAGGCCCACGTAGTCGGTAGCCACCACCGCGTAACCCTGCGCCAACCACGCGGAGACGTAGTCGCGGGTCAGGGCGGTGACGTCGTACCCCGACGAGGGAGCGCAGTCGTCGCCGACGCCGGTGGTGCCGTGCGCCCAGGACACCACGGGCCACCCACCCGCGGGTGCGACGCCCTTGGGCAGGTAGACCGCACCGGCGCTGCGTGCGGGGGTGCCGGTCGGCCCCTCGGTCCAGTAGACGACGCGGTAACTGTCGGCAGTGTTCGGCAGCAGCGCGATCGGCGGCAGCTGCTCACGGGTCACCACCGTCCCGGGACCGGGTTCCGAGGCCTGGGCGAGCGCGGGAATCGGAGCAAGGGTCACGACCACCGCGAGTGACGCCGGGACCAGGGCACGAACCCACCGCCGAACGCGGTGCCGCACACCGGCAGTCGGATGGGATCTCACGGGCTTGCTCACAGTCGTCTCCGGCACGGAACCTGTCTACCTCACCGCCGCGACGAATTGTCGGATACTGAGACAGCGATACCACACAGTGGTCACCGCAGCACGCGCTCGACGAACGGGACCGAGTCGTCGAAGGAGGCCGCCGGGGTACCCAGGTGGTCGGCGCCGGCGTAGGTCCGGAAGGTCAGATCGGTTCCGGACGCGGCAAGTTCGCCCGCCAGGGCGAGCGTGAGCGGGATCGGTACCACCAGGTCGCTGACGCCCTGACCGAGGAAGACAGGTCGGTCGTAGCCCGACGTCGGCACGCCCAAGTACTCGGTCAGCGCACGGCGCATCTCCTCGGTGCAGAGCGGCCGGGCGAACAGGTCCCCGACCGAGACTCCGGCCACGTGCTGCCCGAACGGCACCGTGCACATCTGGGTGGCGAGCTCCGCCAGCTCGCGGCCCTTCGGGGAGAGGTACCGGTCGACCTGGACATCCGGCCGTGCATCACGCAGCCCGACCATCGTGAACAGCATGAACTTCGTGAGCCCGACCAGCCCGAGGTCCGGGATCCCTGGGCCGGCCAACGGGAACACCCGGTCCAGATTCGAGGGGACACCCAGCGCGACCGCGCCACGGTAGTCGAGTTCGGGCGCATAGCCGGTCGCCAGCCGCGCCGTGAGCATGGCCGCCTGCCCGCCCTGCGACAATCCGGCGACCACCCATTTCGACGAGAGCTGCGGCGCCACCGCCCGGGCGGCACGCACCATGTCGATCACGTTGTGAGCGGCAGCCACCCCGTCCAGGTAGGCGAGCGGTCCGGGGGTGCCGAGCCCGGTGTAGTCGGTGGCGACGACCGCGTACCCGCGTGCCAGCCAGCGCGCGAGGTAGTCGGCCTCCGCGGCGCTCGACCCCACCACCGACGGCGCGCACTGCTCCGCGATCCCGACGGTCCCGTGCGCGTACGAGACCACCGGCCAGCCGCCGGCGGGCACCGGGCCTCGCGGCAGATGCACGGAACCGCTGCTGACGGTCGGCGCACCGTAGTGGTCGGCGGTGAGATAGGTGACGCGGTACTCGCGCTCCGCCCCGGGAATCGACGCGACCGGCGCGAGATTCGTCGTGGACACCACCTCGCCACCCGCACCAGCGCCCGGGCTGGCGAAGGCGGGCACCCCCACGGCCGCGACGACCACCGCGCAGGCGACGGCGATCAGGACCCGGAATCTGGCGCGCATCATCGCAATCGTCTCCCCCACTGCGGCCGACGGAACGCTTCTGTCTACCGCACCGCGAAGTGGGCGCGGCGCCTTATCGCATCACCCGATCGACGAACCGCGCCGAGTCCCCGAACGATGCGGCGAGCGTGTCCACGTGACCGGTGCCCGGGTAGGCGACGAAGGTGACGTCGGTCCCGCTGCGCTCAAGGTCGGCGACGAGCGCGAGCGTCAACGGGATCGGAACGGTCAGGTCGGCGACACCGTGCCCGACGAACAGCGGTCGGTCGTATCCGGTCGTCGGTACGGCGAGGTAGTCGGTGAGCGCGCTGCGCATCTGGGGGTTGTCGAGCGGACGCGAGAACAGCTGACCGACCGAGACGCCCGCGACCGCGCGGCCGACCTGGGGCGAGCACATTTGCTCGGCCTTGGCTGCCAGATCGAGCCCGAGCGGCGACAGGTACCCGTCGATGTCGAGATCCGGTCGCGCGGCACGCAACCCGACGATCGCCAGCAGCCCGAAGGTGGTCAGTCCCTGCACACCGACGTCCGGGAAACCCGGGCCGCCGAACGGGAACAGCTTCTCGAGATTCGACGGCGCACCCAGCGCGACCCCACCCCGGTAGTCGAGTTCGGGTGCGTACCGCGTCGCCTCGTGCGCGGTGAGCAACGCCGCCTGCCCGCCTTCGGACAGCCCGGCCACGACCCACCGGCGCGACAGGGTCGGGTCGATCGCCCGGCCGGCCCGCACCATGTCGATCACGCTGTGCGCGGCGGCCCTCCCGTCGAGATAGGGCAGCACACCGGGAGTGCCGAGGCCGAGGTAGTCGGTGACGACCACGGCATATCCGCGGCCCAGCCATCCAGCGAGGTAGTCCGCCTCGGGTTCGTACATGCCTGCGGTCGAGGGTGCGCACTGGTCGGCGACCCCGATCGTCCCGTGCGCATACGACACCACCGGCCAACCACCCGGAGGCGGCCGGCCGGGTGGCAGATACACCGCGCCGGTGCTGATCGCGGGCGCGCCGACGTGGTCGGTGGTGGCATAGGTGACCCGTTGTGCCTGCGCCGCGCCGGGCAACCAGTGCTCCCGGGGCAGTTCCTCCGACGAGATCACCGAGCCGGGCGGAGCCGACCCCGCCGTGGCGGGAAGTCCCGCCACAGCGGTCAGCACCGCCACGACTGTCACCAACAGCGCCGAGACCCTCGTGCGCAGCATTGCGAATCGCCTCCCCGACATCGACGGTCGGCTTTCACCACGGTAGGCCCGCATCGGGGCGCGCCGAGGCGGTTTCGGCTCGTCACCTCAGCCGGCGGCCGCCACCGCGAACTCGCCGTCGCCGTCCGGGTCGGGCACGAGTGAGGCGTGCGGGCCGGACGGGGCCGAGCCGGGGCTCTCCCCCGGATCGGTGGCCGGCTCCTGCCCCGGCGGTCCGCCGCGCGGGCGATCGAGCTTCGCGATGCAGCGCGCGAGGTCCGGCCCGAGGGCGCTGGCCCGCATCTCGAGATCGGAGCGCTCCACGCCGTCGCGGGTGGTGTACTCGTTCGTGCGCAGCTGCCCGTACGCGATGATCGGATCGCCCTTCATCAGGCCCGCTCCGACCCCGGCGACGAGACGTCGCCAGCAACTGACCGTCAGGTAGAGGGTGCCGCCGTCAGTCCACTCCCCGGTGGACTGGTCGCGGCGCCTGGTGTTGCTGGCCATCCGGAAACTGATCACCTCCTCGCCGGAGTGGGTGAGCCGCTTGGCCGGCATGGTGATGACGGTGCCGACCACCGCCGTGTGCGTCTCGTACATGTTCCGCCCCTTTGCATCCGGTGGACCCGAGGGCCCCTCGACTGCCAGCCTCCCCCGGCCTCGGACCGGATGCCACGGGCGCCGCGAAGCCGTGGACAACCGCGCCGGCCGTCCACAGCGGCGACGAAAACCGGTGCGCCGGGCCGTCGTTCGTCGGAGGGTCGTGCTAGCTGCCGGGACGAGCGGTCAAGGATCCGGCCAGGGCGTGCGCATAGGTCGCGAGTCGATCGCTCGTGTACGTGACGGGGTCGCCGACCGCGAGCCTGCCGAGCATCTCCGCGAACGAGAGCATCGTGTGGGCGAGCAGCACCGGGTCCAGGCCCGCCAGGCCCGGCTCCAGCGCGATCCCGACCCGCGCGAGGTCCTCGGCGCGCTCCAGCACCGTGGCCCGGGACGCGCGCAGATGCTCGCGGTACTCGCTCGGGGCGTGGTCGGGCGCGGTGAGGATGAGCCCCCATCGGACCGGGTTCGCCAACACGACGGAGACGAACGCCGACACCGTGCCCGCGTAGGCGGCGGTGGGACCGAGCACGCTCAGATCCGTCGGCATGTTCGCGAGGACCTGTTCGAGGGCGCGGCCGTTCTCGCGGTCGAGGAGTGCCGCCACAAGCTCACCACGCGTTCGAAAAACGGTGTACAACACGGGTTTACCCACGCCCGCCTCGGCGGCAACCGCCTCCATGCTGAGCTGGTGCAGGCCGTCCCGGCCGGTCACCGTGAAGGCGGCGTCGAGCAACTGCTCCCGACGCTGCTCGGGCGGCAGCCGCGGTGCGTACCTGCGGCGAGACCGTCCGCCCGCGGTCGTGTCCGCCTTCGTCATCCACGCCACCTCCACGTCCACCCTACGGTCGCGGGACCCCGGTCCTGCCGCCACCCGCCAATGCTACGCAACCGTTGTATTCGCACCCCACAATTGTTACGGTCGCGTTGTATTCATGGCAGGCGGCACGCCGCCGCCCGACAGCCGAGGGAGACGATCCAGATGACGGCGACGCAGGACCCGACCTCCAGCCGCATGCTTGCCGACCGCGGCTGGCCCTTCGACCCGTCCCGCCGACGCGAGGACCTCGGCTTCTTCGGCCCGGGATCACCGACGTGGAAGGTGTGGACGAGCCCGACGGCCCTGCTCGGTTTCCAGCGCGCGGTCACGCTCGAACACTTCGACCCGTTCCTGACCGCGGCGGTCGCCGACGCGCGCGGGATCTACCTCGACCCCCGCGGCCGGCTCGACGGCACGCTGTCCTACTTCCTGATCGTCGCCGTCGGCGACAGCCGCTCGGCGATCGAGACGTCCGACCTGTTGATGCGGGTGCACGCCAAGGCGACCGGCATCGAACCGATCAGCGGTAAGCGCTACAGCGCCAACAGTCCCGAGAGCCAGTTGTGGATCCACGTGACCGGATGGCACTCGGTACTCAAGTGCTACGAGACGTTCGGGCCGGGTCCGCTGACCCGCGAGGAGGAGGACCGGTACTGGGCGGATTGCGCGGTGGCCGCCGAACTGCAGACGTGCAGGAGCTCGGACGTCCCTCGTTCCCGGGATCAGGTTCGCGAGTACTTCGAGTCGGTCCGGTCGCGGCTGTGCGTCTCCGAGCCGGCGCTCGAGGGCATGCACTACCTGCTGCGCACCCGGGGCGGGCGCGGACGATGGCCGTTGTGGGCGATGAGCCGGGCGATGGCACCCGCCACCGTCTCCACCCTGCCCGCGTGGATGCGACGGCTCGGCGATGTCGACCAGCCCGCGGCGGTCGACCGGATCGTCGCTCCGCTCACCCGCGTCGCGGTCCGCGCCGCCGCGACGCCGCGGGTCGAACTCGCGGTGATCAAGCGACTGCTGCCGATGACCCATGCGGTGCTCGACCAGCACTTCAACGGCGCCCCGCCGGTCCTGGCCGAGACCGTGACCCCGGCACGCGCCCGCGAACTCGCGGCGACGCCGGCCTGACGACCGGTCAGTGACCGGCCTCGCGGTCCCGGCGCGCGAGCTCGGCGAACATCGCGTTGTGCGCGGCGAGTTCGGCGTCGTCGTCGCGATCGGCGGCGCGATCGACACGCTTGGCCGTCTTCTGGTCGGCGCGCGACCACTGCACCAACAGTGCCAGCATCACCAGTACCAGCGGGATCTCGCCGGTCGCCCACGCCAGGCCCGCGCCCAGTCGCTGATCCCCGAGCAGGTCGTCGTTCCAACCCAGGGCGAGCGCCCGGTAGAACCAGCCGCCGATCGCCTCGGACGTCATCATCAACGCGACCCCGAAGAACGCGTGGAAGGGCAGCGACCCGAAGACCATCGCGAGCTTGGTGATCGGTGTCAGGTTCCGGGGGGCCGGGTCGATGCCGATCACGACCCAGTAGAAGAGGTACCCGCTGAGGATGAAGTGCAGGTTCATCAGCAGGTGCGCGCCGTGCGAGTCGAGAGTCGCGTCGAAGATGCCACCCAGGTACAGCGCGTAGAAGCCGCCGACGAACAGCACCGAGGCGACCAGCGGGTGGGTGAGGAACCGGGAGACGGGACTGTGCAGGGCGGCCAGCAGCCACTCTCGCGGTCCCGGCACACCGTTCGGTCCGGCCGGCGTGAGCGCCCGCAGCGCCAGCGTCATCGGTCCACCGAGCACCAGCAGCACCGGGGCCAGCATGGACAGTGCCATGTGACCACCCATGTGCACACTGAACATCGCGGTCGAGTACCGGCCGACGCCCGAGGACGTCGCGAACAGCAGCACCAGACAGCCCAGCAGCCACGCCACCGTCCGGCCGACCGGCCAGCTGTCGCCGCGCTTGCGCAGCCGCCGCACGCCGATCACGTAGACCACGGCCGCGATGATCGCGGCGGTGCCGAACACAAGGTCGAAGCGCCAGTCGAAGAGAAGTCGGGCCACGGTCGGCGGACCGTCGAGGTTGTAGCCCAACTGGACCTCGGCGGGGGTCGGCTGCAGGTCCTCCGGCGGCGGCGGCGTCCGACCGAGGCCGACGGCGATGCCGATGGTCGCGGCGAACACGAGCGCCTCGACTCCCGCGAAGCGGATCAGGGCGGCCCGAGAGGTCGGGTCGGCGGCCAGCGCGGGCAACGCCCGGCGACGCTGCGCGAAGCCGATCACGCCGAGCACCACCAGCGCGACCGTCTTCGCGACGAGCAGCCAGCCGTACGTGCTGGTGAACAGATCGTCGAGGGGCAGCCGGACGAGACCGTTGACGACGCCGGAGATCGCCATCACCACGAAGGCGACGACCGCCAGCGCGGAGAACCGCCGAGCGGCCACGTCGGTGTACGCACCGCGGCGGCGGGCGTGTGCCAGCAACGCGATCAGTCCGCCCGCCCACAGCGAGGCAGCGATCAGGTGCCAGAGCAGGCTGTTGGTCGCGACATCGTGCGAGCCGCCGGCCGAGGAGTGCCCGGTCAGGGCAAGCGGGATCAGGCTGGCGATGCCGAGCAGCAGCAGCACCGGGGTCCAGCCCCAGCGCAGCACCATCCGGGTGCCGACCGCGAGGAGCACCGCCAGGATCGCCGTGTTGCGCCAGGCCCCGGCGAGCTCGATCTGCGGGATGGCCTTCCAGAGGTTCTGCGGCTGCAGGGCGGTGCCCAGCGGCTGCCCCGAGGTGTCCGAGACGGTCAACGGGACCAGCACCAGCGCGCAGGCCGCCCACACGATCGCGGCGTTCGACGCGATCCGCACCGCGCGGTAGCCGTCCACGTCGAGGACACCGCTGCGCTGGGGCGGCACCAGGAACGCGGCCAGCAGCAGCGATCCGATCGCGATCACGGCCGCGACCTCACCGGCGGCCTTGACCGCGGGCAGTCCGTAGGTGGTGAGCGGCCCGGGGTCCGGGATGCCCAGTCGGATCAGCGCCTCCGAGGCGGTCAGCCCGACCACGATCGCCGCGACCAGTCCGGCGATGATCCCGAGGGTGACGAAGATGGGAACCGAGGACTCCCCTGCCTTGCGGGTCGGCGGCGTGTCGGAGGGGGCGAGCTCGGGTGATGCCATGACCACCAGGGTAGGAGGCGCGCGCGAGTGCGGTTCGAGCAGGTTCACGGGCCCGCCCCCGTGCCTGGCAGGATCGAACGCCGCGAGCCGGTAGACTCCTGAGCCGATCCCACGCGGATCATGCCTCCGTAGCTCAGTTGGATAGAGCAAGAGCCTTCTAATCTCTAGGTCGCAGGTTCGATTCCTGCCGGGGGCACCCTTTCGACCTGAACAGATGCGTCAGGTCACGGTGTCGGCGCCGCCCGCGGCCTGAACCATCTCGATCACCTCCGGAGTGAGGGCGGATGAGCACGTCGAGAAGTGGCAAGAATCACGGGCAGTGTCCGCCCCAATCGCACCCGAGCACGTTGTACAGCACCCGCTGGCACAACTCGGGAATGGGCAGCACCCGCGTCCAGCCCTGACCGAGCCAGTCACGTGCACACACAAGGCACCACCTCCGCGTGCGCATCCCGGCCGTCAGATCAGGTCAGCCCCGCGGAATGGGCCGACAGGAGAATCGCGAGGCTCGGAATGCGTACGACGACAACCGACTCCGCCGTCACCGAGAGTGGGTAGGGTGCGTCCGTGCCGTTACGACGACCTCCTCTGCCCATCACCCGACCCGCCCGGACGCTGCTCCTCGCCGCGATCATCGCGATACCGATGACGTCCGGTTTCGCAGCACCGGCTCTCGCATCCGCTCCCGCGGCGGGACCCACCGCGCCGGCGGCGGCGCCCGCCGCTCCGGAACGGCAATCCGTCAGCGAGCGCTACGCGGCTACCGGCATCCATGCCGTCACATCGGTTGCGGTGCCCGGATACCAGGTGTTCTACCCCGCCGACATCGCCACCAGCCCCGACCGCCATCCGGTGGTCACCTTCGGCAACGGAAGCTACGCGACGTACGAGCAGTACGAGCAGTTGCTCCGCCACCTGGCCTCCTGGGGCTTCGTCGTCGTGGTCGCCGACAGCAGTGTCACCGGCGACGGAACCGAGATCCTGGCAGCAGCGCGCTATATCCTGGCGCAGAACGACAACCCGGAGAGCGTCTTTCACGATCGCATCGACGCCGCTCACGTCGCCGCCGTCGGACATTCGCAGGGCGCCGGCGGATCGATCAACGCCAGCACCAACTCCGAAGGCCTCATCACGTCAACCGCCGTGCTCGACCTGCCCGATCCGTGGTGGGCCTCTCGGCCTGTCGACGTGATCGACGTGGCTCGTCTGACAGGTCCGGTGTTCTACCTGACCGGATCCGATGATCCGGTGTCGACAGCCATACCGCAGGCCGCCTACCACGCCGTGAGCCCCGGGCCCGCCGCCCGCGGCCGCCTGCTGGGGGTGGGGCACAACTGGCCCACCGACGGAGGTGGATTCCGCGGGTACCTCACCGCGTGGCTGCGCTTCACCCTCACCGGCGACACCGACGCCGCCCGCGCCTTCGTCGGTCCGGCACCGGAACTGTTGGCCGACCCACGATGGGACGGGACCGCGGTCAAGGGTTGGTGAACTGATGCCTGGACGCGCTGAGAGCTATTGCGCGTAGGGGCCAGGTGTTGCCGCACCTGGAGGCGCAACGGCGGTCTTGGCGTAGTACCCGTGATCGGTCACGGAATACCGACCCAGCGGTCTGCCGTTCTGGTCGTACACAGCGCAGAATTCGTCCCGGTCGTCGCCTTGCCTGATCGTGCTGTAGTCGCCGCGCACCGCGCCGGTGCCATACGCGCCGGGGTTGGTCGTGCAGGTGTGCTCGAACGTGTCCGCCTGGGCTGCGGGCGAGAAGGCCGCGAAGGCAATGGCGCCGGCGGACAGGATGAACGCCGCATTACGGCACAGTCTTGTGGTGTTCCTGACCCGAGCGGCGATTGTGCCGTGGGCAGCGACCGCCGCGTGGCGGATGCTCATTTCGCTTCTCCCTTTCGGTGTTCGACGTGTGTCGAACACAGTTTCCGGGTGACCGGAAGGTTCCACTACCGCCCCGAGGGTGGAAGAAACCCGGCACAGGGCTGACAAAGTTCAGCCCTTGGGGCACTTGTGCCGCAGAAGTCGGCTGTTCGTCTCGACTCGGGGCGTGTTCCGGATTCCCCCTAGGCAGCGCGGGGGTTCCCCCTAAGCCGGCGGAGCCCCCGTACTTTCCCCTAATCCGGCGTGGAACCGTTCCCATCGGAGCCTGCACCGGATACAAATATGTCGATGGCGCTGCTGGACCCCCGACCCGGCAGCGCCATTTCCATCTCTTCTGCCATCCGCGTGTGATGTGAAACACTTCCAGCCCCGAGGGCGATAGTCCTGGGTGAGGTGAGTCTCATGGCAGGACAGTGCGCCGACCGGTCGGGTCGGCCCGACATCGAGAGCGTGGCGGCTCTCCCCTGCCGCTCGCCACCGTTTCCCGCCGCCACGGCGACGACGGCATCGCCCCGCGCGCGGTCACGGGGATCGACGAGCCGCCGCCGCGATCGCGACAGGTGCGCGCCCCGGTGTGCCCCCGACGCGATCGCCTCCGCACGGACAGTCAATACCCGCTAGTGAAGGCGATACGACGATGGACTTTCTCAACAATCTGGTCGACATTCTCGACAAGCTCATGGAGGTCATGGGCAAGATGCAAGGCGGAAACGGCGGGGGCGGCAGCCCGCTCGGCGGATTGGGCAGCCTGGGCGGCGGCACCGGCAGCCTCGGAAGCTGAGCACCCGACGATCCACCCGTCAACGGCCCCCGGCGTACCCGCCGGGGGCCTCGTCGCGTCAGACCGGCGTCGTCCCGGTCGCCGCCATCTTCGCGTAGAGCTTTCCCTGCATCAGCGCCTGCAGGTCCGGCCGGTAGTGGCCGACGTTCGCGGGGTCGGCCAGGTTGTGCAGCTCCTGCGGATCCGCCTGTAGGTCGTACAGCTCGTACTGCGACGGCGCGATGTGGGCGGGGTCGAAATACATCACGTACTTGTACCGCCCCTCGCGGATGCATCGCAGGTGGTTCGGCTGGGTGACGATGAACTGACCGTCCGGGGTGGCGCAGTTCTGGTCGTCGTAGGTGAACAGGACGTTGTCCTGCACCGTTGCGCTCGGCGACACCGGATTCGCGGCGGCGTCGTCGATCACCGGTGTGAGGTCGGTTCCGAGGAAGGTCCAGGCGCCCCGGTCGGGGACCCCGGCCAGCGTCGCCAGAGTCGGCAGCACGTCGATCAGTGACGCGAGGGCACCGGTCCGCACCGGCCGCGGGAACATCACCGGGTTGCTGATCACCAGCGGCACCCGCAGCGTCTCCTCGTAGGCGTTGAAGATCTTCTGCCGCAGGCCCCCGTGCGAGAGGCCCATCTCCCCGTGGTCGGAGAAGCGGACGACCACCGTCCTGTCGACCAGACCCGGTTTCGCCTCGAGCGCGTCGAGCACGCTGCCGATGTGCCGGTCGACCACCTTCTGCAGGTACCCGTAGAAGTTGACGTAGTTGTGCGCGGACTGCGGCCCCAGCAGCGGGCCGAGTCCGGCAGCCAGCAGGACCTGCGACTGCACCTGCGCGGTGGGTTTGAAGTTCGTCAGCAACGACTCGTCGAGGGTGGGCGGCAGGTCGATGCCCTGCTCGAAGCATCCTGGGGCCGCGGAACCGTAGTTGTCACAGTCCCCCTCGGCCGCGTTCCAGGTCTGCGGGTACGCCAGCAGATCGTGCGGGTTGGCCATCGACACCACCAGTGCGAACGGGGTGTCACTGTGCGGGTCAACGGAATTGAGGAACTCGACCGCCTCGTCGGCGATCTTCTGGTCGCGGTTGGCGCAACCGCCACCGAAGTTCGCGGGATTCGTGTCCTGCCCCGCCTCCGGCGGCTGCCAGCCCTCGAACCCGTACGCGGCGACATCCTCGGTACTCGCGTCGCCCCCGTCGGCACCCTTGCTCATGTGCCACTTGCCGCGGAACTGGACGTCGTATCCCGCCGAGGCCAGGACCCGGGCCATGTTCTGGGTGGCCGTCGAGAGCACCGGCTCGGTCGGCGAGACGGTGCCGCCGGTGGTCAGCGTGGCGACCACGCCGTGCTGCGCGGGAAACAGCCCGGTGAAGAACGTGCTGCGGCTCGGCGAGCACATGGCGGCCGAACAGAATGCGTTGTCGAAGGACAGTCCGTGATTCGCAATCCGTTGCCGGTTGGGCAGATTGCGCTCGGACCATCCCTGCGGCCAGTACATCGGTGGGCGTTCCTGGTCGGTGATCAGGATCAGGATGTTCGGGCGCACCGGCCGATTGCCTGCTCCCGCCCTGGATGACGGTTTCGCCTGTGCGGCAGCGGATTCCGCTACAGCACCGGCGACCATGCCCGCGGCGAGCAGCGCACCCGCCCCGCCGAGGAAGGTGCGTCGCGGCACCTCGGTTCCGGCCGCGTCGCCGTCGGCGCCCGCCTGATCCGGATGGGGAGGTGGCCGGTGATTCGACGCGGTCACCGCGCCCGTCGCGTGGATCGTCATGGCGAGTTCCTCCTCGAAACGAAGTGGAATGCAGTGGACGTGGACGGTCGATCAACACGTGTGCGCTTGCGCAGGTTATCAATTCGGACGAAAGGTCCGTGACGGTTCGGGTGGTCTGGTATTGCTGCACCCTCGCCGATTTCACCTGCAGGCCGCCGATGCCCGCGGTACAGTCGAACTCTGGTTTTCAGCGACCCCCCGAGGAGCGCTATGGAAGCAGACCGAGTTGCGGGCACCGTCGCATGTGCCGCACGGCATACGTAGGTTCTCGCTCGACGCGAGCCAGCTCGCGAATTCTCTGATGTGGGACGACCGCACCGTGTGCGGCGCCCATGGGTCGGGCCCAGGCATCGGGCCCGTCGTCGTGTCCGACTGAACTGTCGTGTCCGGAACACCGTCGAGATCAAAAATGGGGATCGCCATGAAAATGGCCAAGGCACTCGTCATGCCCGTGCTCGTCGCCGTCGCACTCGGAACGGGAGTTGCCACCGCGGCCGCACAGCCGCCGTTGCCGCCGTTGCCGCCGTTGCCCGCGCTGCCAGAACTTCCGGCGCTCCCACCCCCACCGCCACTCCCGGCGCTCGAACTCCCCGCCCCGCAGCTTGCCGACCTGCCCCAGCTACCGGCACCCCAGCTACCGGCGCCACAGCTTGCGGATCTACCGCAGCTACCGCCCCTGCCACAGCTGCCCGCGCTGCCTCAGGTTCCCGGCCTGCCGCAGATCCCCGGCCTGCCCGGATCGCCGCCACCGCCCTCCACGGCGGAGGTCAGCGACATGTTCGCGCAGCGCGCCTGGCCCGACAATCCGGCCAAACGTGAGTCCTTCCAGACCATGGCGAACGAGATCAACACCGGCTGGGCCAACGGCGGCCAGCAGAAGATGATGGTCGGCTCGGTCGTCGGCATGCTGATCGGCTGCGTGTCGATCTTCCCGAACTTCATGGCCGGCTGCATGATCGGCAACGTCGTCGGTGCCGGCATCGGCGCACTCATGGGAATCGACGAGGGCAACCCCAAGGCGCGACCGTCGGTGGAGAAGTTCCTCGCGACGCCGTGACGGCGAAGGGCGACGGATCAGGCGGCGCCCTTGCGAACGACGGTCAGCTTCGACAGCCGCGAGGAGATCCGCCGGTCCTCGCCGTCGCGCAGCAGCGCGATGCCCGACCTGACCTCCTCCACGACCCAGGTGCCTGCCGTGTCCGAAATCTGGACCAGGTCTCCGGCCTGCACAGTCCCGCTCATCGGATCATCGCCTCCACGCTCGACGGGCGCGCTCGACGACCGCGCCGCTCAGTTTTCAGGTACGAACAATTTTGACATCTTCCCCCGCATGCGCGGCAGGGGACGCCGGAAGATGCTGCCGGTCCGACCTGCTGATGGTCACGGCGGCCACGATCACACCCAGCGCCACGCCGATGAGGGTGTCCACGACGCGGCTGACGCCGATCTCGGGTGAGATGTTCGTCCCGAGCCCGACCATGAGCAACGCCATCGGGGTGACCGAGAGCGAGGTCAGGGCGTAGTTCCGGGCAGCGGACAGTTCGGCGGTCACCTGCAGCACCACGATGGCGACCACCGTCTGCCAGTACCCGAGCCCCGCCGCGATCAGCAGCGCCGCGACGAGTGCACCTCCGACGTTGCCGAGCAGTCGCTGGATCGCGCGTTGCACGGTCATCGCGTACGAGACGCCCTGCATCGCCGCCATGGCGCCCATCGACGCCCACAGCGGATGGTCGAGACCGACCGCCGCGGCGAACCAGCCCGCGACGGCCGAGGCGAGGGCGATCCGTGCCGCATTGCCGAGAACCACGCGTGAGCGAAGCCCGGACAGTCCGACCTCCACGAATCCCTCGGGCCTGGGCAGCGCCGACACCTCGAGCGCGGCATCACCGTCGAACAGTGCGCTGCGGCGCTTGACCTTCCGCAACTCGGCCTCGTGCCGGACCACGTCGAGCAGCCGATCCGGATCGCCCGCCTGCCAGTCGTCGACCGCAGCCTCGGCTTCGTCGAGGAGCGCGACCAGGTCGCGGTGGTGCCGCGACACCGTGCCCCGAACACCGCTGAGTGCCAACTTCTCCCGAGCGTGCGCGATCGCAGCGCGGGCCGGCCCGGGGTCGGCAGCGACGCGAGCCGACGACGATGCGGCGTCGCCGTCCTCGAGCGCGGCGACGGCCGAGAGCGCCCGCGCGACGGCCAGTCTGGCCGGGCCCAGGGGCAACACCAGCAGGGGCGCCGCCTGCGCGAGCAATGCCACGCCTGCACCGGCCGCCGCGGCCAGGCAGGCGCGAACGAGATCGCCGGGCGCCGTGACGTAACCGACCGCCGCGGTGGCCGCGAAGACGAGGATCACCGGGCCCGGGCCGGTGATCCGGAAGGCCGACACCGTGGCCGCGGCGACGGCGGCACCGACGGACATGAGTGCGACCTCCGCCCAGATCGGCAGGTGCGCGAGTGCGAGCAGTCCGCCGCCGGCCACGAACGCGACGACCAGCGCGCCGACGAGCGTCACCTTGGCCGCGACCCGGACCATCGGCTCGTGCCGGGCGAAGGCCGAGGCCAGCGCGCCGAGCACCGCGAAGCCGGCGTACTGCTGCAGATCCAGGAGGCCGCAGCCGACGAATACCAGTGCCGCGGCGACGCCGACACGTATCGAGGCCGCGACGGTCGCGTCGGCGGGACGCATTTCGAACGCCCGCCGCCAGGTGGCCGCGGACACCGAGTGCGCGAGCGCGCCGCCGGAGTGCCGCAGTCGGGCAGCGGCCACGGGCGGGTTCCGGATGTCGGCAGTCGCGGTAGGCACGCTCCCATCATAGATGTATTTCACTTGTAAAATACATCTGAAATAGTGTGAAACCGGTCGCTAGGATGAGCGCATGGGCGACACCGACACCTCCCCCGACTTCGTCGACGGCGTTCGAGTCGAATGGGCCCGGACCTACCCACACGTCGACACGTCCCCGATCGAGGTGATCGGTCGCGTCAACCGGATCAGCTCGCTGGCGCTGCACCAGCTCGACCGTGCGCTCGCGCCGAGTGGCGTCACCCGTGTCGAGTTCGAGATCCTCTGTGCCCTCGCTCGCGCCGACCGCCCGCTGCGCGCCAGTGAGGTGACCGCGGTGACCATGACCAGCGGCGCCTCGACCACCAAGCACGCCGACCGGCTGACCAGGATCGGACTACTCGAGAGGCTGCCCTTCGAGCGGGACGGCCGCGTGGTGCTGCTGCAACTGACACCGGCCGGGCGCGACCTCGTCGACGCCGAACTGCCGAGCCGCATCGAACGAGACCGCCGACTCCTGGACGGACTCGACGAGCACGAGCGACAGGCGCTCGCGGATCTGCTGCGCCGGGTGTCCCGTAACGCCGAGGCGTCCGGATCCTGAGGTCGCGGCCGCTACGTGCGCGGTTCGGACTCCCCCGCGCCGGGTTCGCCGTCGGAATCCGCACGGCCGGCCGTCCGGCCCTCGTCGGCCTGCGCCCGCTTCGACGCCTCACTCATCTCGATGCCGTCGCTGATCCAGTCGCCGATCTCGCGGGTGACGTCCCGCACGGCACCGGCGATGATCATCGCGATCCTGCCGACGTGGGTGGCACCGGACTCCGTCAGCTCCTGCACGGTGTCCTTGCGTCGCTCGAACTTGCTCACCATGGGACGCGTACCTCTCAGGCTGCGGTCTTCTGACGTTCGACGATAACACCGGGCGGCGGCGTCGAACCGGTGAGGAAGTCGGGCAACGCGAGCTTGAAGATCTTGGCCCAGACGGAACCGATCTGCCGGAAGAAGCCGCCGGTGTTGTAGGGCAGGCCGTGCTTCTCGCAGAGCGCCCTCACCTGCGGCGCCATCTCCGGGTACCGGTTGGCCGGGAGGTCCGGGAACAGGTGGTGCTCGATCTGGTGCGAGAGGTTGCCGGACATGATGTGGAACAGTCGGCCTCCCTCGATGTTGGCGCTGCCCAGCATCTGTCGCACGTACCACTGCCCGCGGGTCTCCTCGGCGGTCTCCTCCTCGGTGAAAGTCTGCACACCGGTGGGGAAATGACCGCAGAAGATGATCGAGTACGTCCACACGTTGCGCACCAGGTTCGCGCCGACGTTGCCCAGCAGGGTGGTCACGAACAGCGGTCCGGTGAGCGCCGGGAAGACGACGTAGTCCTTGAGCACCTGGCGGCCCGCCTTGCGCCGCATGCCCTGGAGCAGCGGCTTGACGTCGCGCCAGGTGCGCTTGCCCTTGATCACGTTCTCCGCCTCGAGGTCGTGCAGCATCACGCCCCACTCGAAGAGCATCATCAGCGCGAACGCGTACACCGGATTGCCCAGGTAGTAGGGGTGCCACTTCTGGCCCTCGTCCATGCGCAGGATGCCGTAGCCGATGTCACGGTCGCGGCCGACGATGTTGGTGTAGGTGTGATGCATGTAGTTGTGCGAGTGGCGCCACTGGTCGGCGGGGCACACGGTGTCCCATTCGAAGACCCGGGAGTTCAGCCCCGGCTCGCGCATCCAGTCGTACTGGCCGTGCATCACGTTGTGACCGATTTCCATGTTGTCGAGGATCTTGGAGACTCCGAGCGCACCGACCGCCGCCAGCCAGAACGGCGGCAGGAAGCCGAGGTACATCAGGCCACGCCCGGCGACCTCGAATCCCCTCTGCGCCTTGATGATCGAGTAGATGTAGTCGCGGTCCTTCTGGCCGAGGTCGGCGACGACGCGGGCACGCAGCTCGTCGAGCTCGCGGCCGATGTCCTCGACCTGCTCGTAGCTGAGCACGACGGAGTCTGCGGGAGTGACGTTCCTCGCACCACCCAGCAGGGGCAGCGACGAGAGGGAAATGCCGAACATGGGAGTTCTCCTTGATCGGTGGGAGTTCGGTGGTCGACGACTCAGACGTCGAGGCAGACGTCACCGACCGGCGCGCTGACGCACAGCTGGATCGGCTGGTCCGGGTCGGAGTCGAGTTCGCCGGTGCGCAGATTGCGGGTGCAACCCGAGGTCTTGACTGCGGTACAGGTGAAGCAGATGCCCATCCGGCAACCGAAGTCGGGTGCCAGACCGGCGGATTCGGCCTGCTCGAGCAGGCTTGCGCCCGAGTTCTCCACGGTGACCCCGGCCGCGGTGAAGGACACCTCGCCGGTCGCCTCGCCGGCGGCGGCGGCAAGGGCGGGCGCGAACTCCTCGACATGCAGCCGGTCGCCGAGACCGAGGGCGTCGAAATGCTCACGCACCGAACGCATCAGCCCCGGCGGACCACACAGGTAGGTCTGCCCCTCGGCATGCCACGGTGCGGCCGCGTCCATGTGGTCGCGGCCGAAGAACCCGTGCAGGTCGCCGTCCTCGGAGTGCGTGTAGGCCAGCAGCAGTCGCAGGTTGTCGTGCCGGGACGCCAGATCCGCCAGCTCGCCGCGGTAGGCAACCTCGCTCTCGGTGTCGGCGTAGTGCAGGAAGGTCACCTCGCCGGCATACCCCTCGTCGAGCAGGGTGCGCAGCATCGACATCACCGGAGTGATCCCGCTGCCGCCACTGATCAGCAGGATCTTCTCGGGGCGCTCGGCGGGCAGCCGGAACACCCCGTCGGCCTGCGAGAGGCTGACCACCAGGCCTACCTCGGCGTGCCGACGGAGGTGCCGGGAGACCAGCCCCTGCGGGTGCGCCTTGACCGTGAGTTCGATACAGCCGTCGTCGCGGTGCTGCGAGCACGCGGGCGAGTAGCAGCGGGTGTGCCGGACGCCGTCGACGACGACCCCGACCTGGACGAACTGCCCGGCCGCGAAGCCCGCCCACTGCCGGGTTGGACGGACCGTGAGGGTGACGGTGTCGGCGGTGGTGCGGCGCACCTCGGTGACCTCGGCGCGCAGGTCGCGCACGGTGGCCATGGGGTTGACGAGTTCGAGGTACCGGTCGAGCTGATGCGGCGTCGCCATCGCCTCGAGCAGCGACACCAGCGACAGCCGGCGTGAGCGGGTTCGGGTCTGCACGGTCACTGCAACCTCCTGCGGTGGGCCTGTGGCGAACGGTTGATCCGTTTTCAGTGCACAGTTGTACACAAACAAGTGTGACAGGAAGTCCCAGGTAGATGTCAACCCCCACGGGGATGTGACGGCCATTACAGGGTCGATGTACTCCCAGACGGTGTACAGCCATACACTCGATGGGTGACGGAGCCCGAAAGTCGAGCCGAACGCAAGGAACGCACCAGGCAGGCGCTCCTCGACGGCACCCTGGAACTGCTCGAGGAGCGCAGTTTCGCGAGCCTGAGCCTGCGCGAGGTGGCCCGCTCGGCGGGCATCGTCCCGACCGCCTTCTACCGGCACTTCGCCTCGATGGACGAACTCGGCGTGGCACTGGTCGAGGACGGCATGCGCATGCTGCGCCGGATGCTCCGCGAGGCCCGGCGCGACCCGAGCACCAAGAGCGCGAGCGTGTCGTTGGACATCCTGCTCCGGCAGGTGCGGGCACACGAGGGCGAGTTCCGCTTCCTCAGCCGCGAGCGCTACGGGGGCGTCACCGAAGTACGCCGGGCGATCGCGGCTGAGTTGCGGCTGTTCGCCAGCGAACTCACCATCGACCTCTCGCGCATGCCCGCGCTCGCGAGCTGGGAGGTCGAGGACCTGGAGATGGCGGCCGACCTGATCGTCGGGGTGATGATGTCCACGGTGATCGACCTACTCGAGGTGGACCACCCGGGCGGTCGCGAGGAGCGCGCGGTAATCGATCGGGCCGAGCGCCAACTACGGCTCGTCATGATCGGCATGGGGGGCTGGCACCCGACGACGCGATGAACGGGGGCTCGGAGACCGGTTTCGGGATGAATCCGACCGCCGAACCCCCGTTCGACCGATGGGGGGTCGTCAGCAGGAGCCGAGCTGGCTGACGATCGCGTCCTTCTCGGACTGGGTCACCCACAACTTGTAGGCGGCCTTGACCTCCACCTGCTTGGCGACGTAGGTGCAGCGGTACGACTTGTTGGAGGGCAGCCACGTCGCCGCGTCACCGTCGGACTTCTGCTGGTTGGCCGGGCCGTCGACGGCGAGCAGGTTGCGCGGGTCGTTGGCCAGGTTGCGGCGGGTGTCGGCGTCGAGCTGCTGAGCGCCCTTCTGCCACGCGTCACTGAGCGCGACCACGTGGTCGATCTGCACCGCGGTCGACGTGTCCTGCCCTCGGGTGAACTGGATCTGCTTGCCGGTGTACGGGTCGTTCAGGGTTCCGGTGAGCACGATGCACTGCTTCTTGCCGGCCTTGTACGTCTTGTTCGTCAGGTCGCGGTCGAGGATGTCGTTGCGGGTGTCGCAGCCGTTGTGACCGCCCGCGACAGCGACGTCGTCCGACCACGCCTGCCCGAACTCGTCGCGGCTGTAACCGGTCTTGGGCGCGCGGCCCTTGACGGCGAGGGTGTCGAGCAGGGCCAGGGTGGCGGACTGGTCGACCGCCGGCCCACCGCCCGAACTGCCGAGATCCGAACTGCCCGTCGGCGATGCATCGGCCTCGGCCAGCTGCGCGCCGCAGCCGGTGAGGGTCAGTGCGGCCGTGCACGCGGCAATCATGATCAGTCGCGGGCGGGCCACAGTGTGGAAACTCAAGGGGGAACTCCTTACTCGGGATCAGACCGACAGGAGTATGCCCCGAGCGCGTCCCGCCGACGGCACGCCACGCTGCGGAAGCCATTGGGGTGACGCATATTACGAGGATCGAGCGGACCCTCGGTTCCGAACGGGGAGCACCCCGCGCGGCCGCCGTCCGGCACGCCGACGACGCCGCGGAGTGGACCGCGTGAGCGACCCGGCAATCGGGCAATCCGGACGGTGCGAACTGGACGGTCTGCAGGCTCTTTACCTGCAGTTTAGGTAGGAATCGTGACGGCAGTCACAGACATTGACAGCGGCCCCGCGCATCCCCTTAACTAAGCCTGCCCTCACGAAGGGCAGGCTTAGTTAATTCACTGCACCGCCGGTTCCGCCCCCCTCGGCCGCCTGCGTGCACTCACGTTCACCGCGCATGTCGACGCGCGGTGCGATCGAAAAGGATCCCCACATGTCTTCGTTCAGCATGCGCCGCGCCGCCGGTGCCGCGTCCATCGCCGGATTCGCCACCCTCGCCATGGTCGCGAACCCCGCCCTCGGCTCGGCCGCCGTCACCGGCTCCTCGACGGTGACCAACAGCGCCAGCACCATCACCGTCGCGCTGCACGACATCGCCACCACCGAGGCGCTCAATCACTGTGAGGCCCAGATCTTCCCGTTCGACGCCACGGTCTACGACAAGACCACCCGCGTCGACGAGATCAAGTACCCCGGCTTCACTGGCGGCGCCGCAACCGGCACCTCGATCGCGCTGAACGCGGGCACCTACGCGGTGATCACCCAGTGCAAGGAAGGCGCCTCGACCAACCCGTACGTCAAGCTGGGCTCCGTCGCGAAGGTGACCCTGGCCGGCGACCCGACGAACCCCGGCGGCGGCACCGGCAGCGCGGACTTCAGCCCCGCCGCACTGCTGCAGCTGCTCGGCGGCTTCGCCAGCTGACAACCGCTCCGCCGGTGGATGGCGTCCGGGTGACGCCGTCCACCGCCGGGCCCCGGTCGGTCTCCGCGCGGATCGCGCGCTCGCCGGTCGAGTGACTCGGCGACGGACTGGGGGAGAATGTTCGTGTGACCGAGAAGAGGGCGACAGCCAGCCACGAGGTCCGGAGCGATCCGGCCCGCACGCTGGCCCTGCTGTGGGGAGAACGCGGCAGGTCCGGCCGCACCGGTCTCGGTGTCGACGCGATCGTCGCTGCCGGCGTCGAACTCGCGGACGCCGAGGGGCTGGAGGCGGTGTCCATGCGCCGGCTCGCCGAGCGGCTCGGCGTCGGCGCGATGTCGCTCTACACCCACGTCCCCGGCAAGTCGGTCCTCGTCGACCTGATGCAGGACGCCACCCTCGCCGACCTGTACGCGGACCCGGACGAACCGGCCCGCGCCGCGGGCGGCTGGCGCGGCGGCGTCGAGTTCGTCGTCTACCGCAACTGGGACCTCTACCGACGCCACCCGTGGCTGCTGCAGCTCGCCGGCGCGCGACCGGTTCTCGGGCCCAACACCAGCCGCAAGTACGAGGCCGAACTGCGCCCGCTGGACGGGATCGGCCTGACGGACGTCGAGATGGACGCCGTGCTGTCGTTGGTGCTCTCGCACGTGACCGGCACCGCTCGGCTGCTCGTGAGCGTCGAGCAGACCGCCCGTGATTCCGGGCTCACCGACGCCCAGTGGTGGGCGGCCACCGCCCCGCTCCTCGAACGACTGCTCGACCCGGCCACCTATCCGGTCTCGGACCGAGTCGGAACGGCCGCCGGCCAAGCACACCAGGCCGCGAGCAATCCCCGGCATGCCCTGCGGTTCGGGCTCGACCGCATCCTCGACGGGGTGGACGCACTCGTCCTCCAGCGCGCCCCGCTCGATCAGCCGGGCCCCGGGTAGCCCCCGGCAGCGGGCACCGCGACCGTGGCGACCACCCCGCGATGGTCGGAACCGGGCAGCTCGACGATCCCGGCGCTCGTGGCGGTCCCGCCCGCAACCAGGACGTGATCGATCGCCAGTACCGGTGGCCACCAACGGTCGGCGGGGTACGTACGGAGCGCGCCTGCACCGGATTGCTCTGCCGCATCCCGGAATCCGTCTCCGAGCAGGGCACGGAACTGGGCATGGTCGTAGGTCGAATTGAAGTCGGCACCGACGATCACCGGCTCGCCGCCACCGCGCAGGCCCTGCAGGATGTCCCGCACCTGCGCCATCTCACGCGCCCAGATGTCGGTCTGCTGCCGCGGCACCGGCGGAAGCGGGTGCGCAGCGACCACGACGAAGGGCGGCCGCCCCGGCGGATCCACCCGCGCCGACAGCATGTTCATCACGAAGCCCATGTGCTCGGTCTGCGCGGACAGCGGGTGACGGCTCCAGATCCCGGTACCTCCGCCCAGCTCCGTCGGACGCAGATACCGGTACGGCAGCACCTCGTCGAGGCCGGCAGCGCCGAGCCGAGGCACCGCACCGGGCGTCAGCTCGTCGACCGTCAGTATGTCGACCTGCTTCGACCTGACCTGCGCGACAACGCCTTCCACGTCACTGTTGCCGAAGAAGATGTTCGCCTGCATGACCGTCAGGGCGGACCCCTGCTCGGGCGGCGCGTCACCGACGTACAACGGGAGCTGGGTCCACGCCGCCACCCCCAGCACGAGCACCGCCACGACCGTCCCCACCCACTGCCGGGTGGCCGCGAGCGCGAGCAGGCCGACCGCCGCACACACCATCAGGAGCGGCGCGAACGAGGCGAGCACGACAAGCACGGTCACGGTGGTGTCGAGGTAGTGCACCCCGACCCCGACCGTGGCCGCGAGCACCGCCAGCCAACCGAGCACGACCACCGCGCGCCGAACCGACACCATCGAATTCCCCCTCGAGATCGAGGGTCCAGCATGCCCTACGTCGGCATTCAGCCCAGCGCCCGCTGCGCCACCAGTGCCGCCCCGATGTGCGGCAGGTCCGCCGGGTCGGAGGGGTTGCGCCCGATCAGCTCGGCCACCCGGCGGATCCGGTAGTCGACCGTGTTCGCGTGCACCTCGAGCGCGGCGGCGGTGGCACGGCGGTTCAACCCTGTCGCCACGTACGTTTGGAGGGTCTGCATCAGCTCGGGCTTGCCGACCAGCGGGTCGAGCAGCGTGGCCAGCTCCCGATGCGCCGGGCTGGGCCGGCTCAGCTGGTACTCGAGCAGCACGTCCGTCAGCCGGTACAGCCCGGGCGAGCGTCCCGACCGCGCCACGAGCGCAACGATGTCCGCGGTCAGGGTGACCGCATCCGGCACCTCGCTCGGTGCGGCGAGCGCACCCGCGACCCACAGGTCGGCGCCGATCACCACCCGCATCCGCTCGATCACCGCGCGCAGTTGGTCCCAGTCGGGCGGCGCCGCGGAACACGGAATCAGCGCGGTGCCGCCACCGCTGTCGATCACCGTCAGGGCGGGCTCACCCGTGATCCGATCCAGCTGCGCCTGCAGGCGACGCAACTTGCGTCGGCTCGCAACGGTTCCGCTCATCCCCGATCCGCGCTCGTCGGCGTTCTCGTCGATCGCGAGGGTGAGCGCGAGGTACTGCGGGGCCAGCCGCAGCCCCGTCCGATGTACGACGGCGTCGAGCCGCTCGCCCGCCACCAGCGCGGACATCAGCGAGCGCCGACCCGAGTTCTCCTGACTCTCCATGATCTGGCGTTCCTCGAGGTACGCGGCACTGACCGCGAGGGTGAGCCTGCGCAGGAAGTCGAGGACCATCGACATCAGAATCTGCACGTCGCGGATGTCGTCCGGTTGGGCGGCCGCGAACAGGTCCTGCGAGGACATGCCGATCCCCAGGTGATAGGCGTGCAGCACCGCCTCGAGCGGCACCCCCTCCTCGGCCCGACGCGCCGCCGAGTTGCGTTGCTCGACAAGCTCGGAGTCGTAGACGGCACGCCGCTCGAACACCAGCGTGGCGAACAGTTCCATGTTGTGGTGCACGATCTCGGCGATCTCGCCGTCCACCTCTTCGCGCGGCAACGCGCGATACACCGGAGACTCGTCGACCAGACGGGCGATCACCCGCTCGGTGAGGTTCTCCGCCGAAGCCGACAACCATTGCGCGGCGGGACGGCCGGCAATCTGTAGGGGCCGCCCCTTCCGATCGTCACCCGCCACAACTTCCCCCTCGCATGAATCGGACAATACCGGCCCCTGAACGGCCGTATGTGATTGTCGTCATGTAGTTCGCACCATATGCCACCTCGGGCACCCCCGCCGCCGAGATGGCGGTCCTCGACTGCGCGGACACGTCCACAATCACGTGGCCGACGGTCCGTTGCGCGGTAGTGTTCCGGTCAGGACGGCCGCGGACAGCGCTGCCCGGCGCCACGACGCCCGCGAGTGACCCTGGGGGACACGTGAATCCAACTGCCACCACCGCGACCGTGGCCGTCGGCGACTACACCTTCCGTGTCACGACCGCGGGTCCCGAGGACGGCGCACCGGCGCTGCTGCTGCACGGCTTCCCCGAGACCGCGGCCTGCTGGGGACCGGTCACGCCGGCCCTCACCGCCGCCGGACTCCGGGTGATCGCGCCCGACCAGCGCGGGTACTCCCCCGCCGCCCGGCCGGTGGGCGTCGAGAACTATGCGATCGACAACCTGGTCGGCGACGTCGTCGGCCTGCTCGACGCGCTGGAGATCGACGACGCCCACCTCGTCGGACACGACTGGGGCGCCGCCGTGGCCTGGGTGGTCGCCGCCAGGCACCCCGACCGGGTCCGCACGCTCACCGCGGTGTCCGTTCCGCACCCGGCCGCGTTCGACTGGGCCCTCCGCGAGGACGACGACCAGCGGCAGCGATCGGGCTACATCTCGGTCTTCCGGCACGGCGACTCCGCCGAACGGGCACTGCTCGCCGACGACGCCCGCTTGCTGCGAGCGGTGTTCGGCGACGTCGACAGCGCCCAGGTCGAGGCGCACGTGCGCGCCCTCACCGAGCCGGGCGCACTCACCGCCGCCCTGTCCTGGTACCGCGCGATGGACCGCGAGTTCGGCGAGGTCCCGCCGGTCACCGTGCCCACCACCTACGTGTGGAGCAACGGCGACGAGGCGCTCGGCCGGGCCGGGGCCGAGCGATGCAGTGAATTCGTGGACGCGCCATACCGTTTCGTCGAACTCGACGGCGTCAGTCACTGGATTCCGGAACAGGCCGCCGAGGCGCTCGCCGAGGCGGTCCTCGCACGAATCGAAGGGAACGGGAAATGAGCGGTGTCGCGGTAGTCCTGGTCGGAGCCCTGCTGTGCTTCTGGGGCATCCGATCTCTGCATCTCGCGGTGCTGGCCTCCGGCTTCGGCCTCGGCTGGCTGATCACCGACCTGTTCAACGCATCGGTGTGGACGTCGTTTCTGTTCGCGTTGATCGGCGCGATCGTCGCGTGGGTAGTCACGACGCTGGTGTTCAAGTTCTCGGCCTACTTCATCGGCGGCCTCACCGGCGCGATGGCGGGCGCGAAACTCGCGGACGTGCTCCAGCCCGGGGACAAGAACTGGGCACTCGGCGCGATCGTGGTGGTCGCGATCGCGGTCGCCGGCGCTTTCCTCGCCGACAAGTACCGGGCCCGGGCCCTGCTGTGGCTGACCTCGATCGGCGGCGCCAGCATGATCCTCAGCGGGCTCGGGCGGACCACCAGCGCGCTGACCTTCCTCAGGGACCCGAATCCGGGCTGGCAGCAGATTGCCTCGACACTGATCTGGATCGCGCTCGCGGCGGCCGGCTGGATCGTGCAACGCCGACTGTTCGCGGACAAGCTGGGGATTCAGCGCGAGGAGGGCTCGAGGCGGTAGCCGCCGCTCGGGTCACGCTGCGGTGCGCGCACCGGGAGCAGCGCAGCGAGACCGATCGCCAGCACCACGAGAAGCCCGAGGATCCCGGCTCGATCGCTCGCGAACATCCACGCGAACAGCCCGAACAGCGTCGGCGCCAGGAACGAGACCGCTCGACCGGTCGTCGCGTACAGGCCGAACATCTGGCCCTCCCTGCCGGTCACCGTTATCCGGGTCAGGAAGGTGCGCGCCGCGGACTGGGCCGGCCCGACGAACAGGCACAGCAGCAACCCCAGGATCCAGAATCCCAACGGTCCCGACACCACGAGCAACATGGCCCCGACCGCGAGCATCGAGCCGAGCGAGCCGACGATCACGGCCTTCGGCCCGAGCCGGTCGTCGAGACGGCCCGCAGTCAGAGCCCCGACCGCGGCCACGACGTTCGCCGCGACCCCGAACAGCAGCACGTCCGACGAGGCGATGCCGTAGACGTTGACCGCGAGGACGGCCCCGAAGGTGAACACGCCCGCCAGCCCGTCCCGGAACAACGCGCTGGCCACGAGGAAATAGATGGTGTGCCGATCGGTGTTCCACAGCTCGCGCAGATCCGACCACAGCACCCGGTACGAGGCGAGGAAACCGGCGTCGGCAGCCGCGACTGCAGTGCCCGAGAGGTCCGCGGCGGCCGTCGCGCGCGGCAGTTCCGGAACGGCGAACAGCACGGGGATCGCGAACACCGCGAACCAGACCGCCGCCAGCACCGCCACCAGCCGGATGTTGAGGCCGCCTTCGGTGCTCAGCGCGAACAGCCCGCGGGTGTCCCCGTCGCCGGCGATGAATCCGAAGTAGCAGACCAGCAGCAGCACGATGCCGCCGAAATAGCCCATCGCCCAGCCGAACCCGGACACCCGACCGATGTTCTTCGGAGTGGAGACCTGGCGGAGCATGGCACTGTAGGGCACCTGGGCGAGCTCGAAGATCACCGACCCCACACCGAGCAGGACCAGGCCGAGCCACAGGTACTGGTAGCGATCCTGCACCAGGAACATCAGCAGCATGCACGCCACCACCCCGGCGGTGAGCAGCGCGAGCGAACGCCGTCGGTGTCCGGTCGCATCCGAGCGCTGGCCGGTGACCGGCGCGAGCAGCGCGATGCACAGCCCCGCGGCGCCGAGCGACCAGCCGAGCCAGCTGCTCGCCGACACCGAGCCGGGCAGGTCCTCGCCCACCCCGTCCGTGAGATAGACCGAGAACACGAAGGTGACGATCACCGCGTTGAAAGCGGCCGAACCCCAGTCCCACAGGCCCCAGGCGAAGACCTGCCCGCGGGTGACGCCCTCGCCGACCACCGGTGCGCTCATACGGCGAGCCTAGGCGAGCGTGACCAGCAGGTGCCTGTCACCGCGACGTAACGATTTCCCCGCTCGGCGTCGCCGACCGCGGTGACGCCCCTAGTGTTTCGAACGGCTCGTCGTTCTGGTCAGTTCGCACCGATCCGGAGGCCACACATGCGCTCACGACTCCTGTCAGTCGCCGTCCTCGCCGTCGCGATGGGGCTGGTCGGCGCTCCCGCCGTCGCCGCTCCGACCGTCCCCGCCGAAGATCCGACCGACACGTACTACGTCTCGATGGGCGATTCCCTCGCCGCGGGCTATCAGCCGGACACGAAGAAGGACGAACCCGTCTCCTACAGCGACCTCCTCTACAAGACGCTGAAGGAATCCGATCCCCACCTGCAGTTCGTGCGCATCGGATGCGACGGCGAGACCACCGTGTCGATGATCAACGGCGGCAAGTGCGCCTATCCCGACGCGAGTTCCCAACTCGACTTCGCCACCAAGTTCCTGACGGCGCATCAAGGGCGGGTCAAGTACCTCACCCTCACCGTCGGGGCCAACGACATCTACCACTGCCTCACCGGGGGTTCCGGATCCGCGGGGCTCCCCGATGTCGGCTGCATCGCGCAGAGCCTCGGCACCATCGGTACCAACCTCGGCAGGATCACCGGCGACCTGCACAAGGCGGGCGGACCGGACCCGCGCTACGTCGGCATGAACTACTACGACCCCGCCCTCGCCGGCTGGCTCAAGGGCGGGACGTCCCAGCTGACGGCACAGGCGACCGCGGCCGCGAACAACGTGCTCGCCGCGACCATCGCCACCGCGAACAGCGCCAACGGGTTCAAGACCGCCGATGTCCTGAACGCGTTCTCCAACAACGATATCGGCAATCCCGTCGACGTCCCGCCGTTCGGAACCCTGCCTCGCAATGTCGCGAGGATCTGCGCGTGGACATGGATGTGCTCCGTCGCCGACATCCACGCGAACCCGGTCGGGCACCGGGTCATCGCCGACACCTTCCTGCCGCTGCTGACCACGAACGCGCCCGGAGCGGTCACCAGTTCCACCGGGTCCACCGGCCCCTAGCGCACCCACACCGAACTAGTCGAGGAGGTACGCGCGGCGGGCATTGCCGGCGGCGATCAGCGATGCGATCCGTTCCGCGTCCCGGTACGACCAGGCGCCGTCGGCGAGGCCCGTGACGAGGAACGCCGACAGCGCCCGGCGGAACAGCTCGGCCCCGACGAGGAACAGCTCCGGGAGCCCGCAGCCGTCGGTGGAGAACAGCACCGACCGCAGCGGCGCGAGTTCGAGCAGTTCGGCCAGCACCCGACCTGCTCCCGTGCCGACGTTCTGCACGGCGAGACCGACGTCGACGAAGACGTGGTCGAACACCTGCGCCAGGTAGGCCGCGTGCCGGTGGAACGGGTACGTGTGCAACAGCATGATCGGCACGCCCCGGCCGGCGGTGGCACGCAGCAACGGGGTGAGCAGCAGCGGATCGCAGCGCCCCAGGTCAGCATCGGCGTCGCCGTACCCGGTGTGGAACTGGATCGGCAGTCCGAGGTCGACGGCGGTCCAGATCAGGAAGCGGGTCAGGGTTTCGTCGGCGAGCCGGACCGGCGAGCCTCGCTCGACGGCCGACGCCCACCGTGCGACCGCGTTGACGACCTCGTTCTCCGCCGGACGGTAGGGCGCCAGGTCGAGTCCGACCCGGTACCCGGCGATCGACTTGAACGCAACGGCGGTCGCGGCAGCGGACGCCAGGGCGTCTCGGCACGCCAGGGCGAACTCGGCGGCGCCGCGCCCGACCATCACCTGTTCGGCCACCGACTCCAGCCGTACGATCTCGCGCGCCGGCGCACCGGCCCGGACCGCCAACTCGTCAGGGGTCGTCAGGCCGTCGGCCCGAAAACCCGTGTCCACCAGAAACTCCGATATCCCTGCTCCGCGCAGCAGCCGCCGGGCGACCTCGTCGGGACCCAGTTCGACGCGGCGCGCGAGGTACGTGTCGGCGCCGGCATGCGGCGCCAGGCCGAGTGGCGCGGCGCAGAAGCGGCGAACCGCGAGACCGACCTGGGTGTCGAACAGACTGCCGTGCCAACGCCCGGGTCCGTCGGCCTCGCACAGCCAGGACTCGAACCCGGCGCGATCGAGGGGATCACGGAGCACGCCGTGGCAGTGATGGTCGACCAGGCCGATCCGCCCGACGAACCGCGCCAGGTCGCGTTCGCCGGATCCCGTCGGCGTGCCGCCGGAAGACCGTGCCATCGGTGCCATTCTGCCGCTGATCCGACCCGCCCGAAGGAGATGGCAACGAAGATTATGCATCTAGTTGCATAGTCTCCTCGTTGCATAGATACTTGGCCGCGTGGCACTCGAACACGCACTCCTGGTCTCGCTGTCGGAGAAGTCCGGCTCGGGATACGAGCTCGCGCGCCGATTCGGCAAGTCCATCGGCTTCTTCTGGAACGCCACCCACCAGCAGATCTACCGCGTCCTCAAGCGGATGGACGAGTCCGGCTGGGTGGACGCGGAGACCGTCGGTCAGGACGGCCGACCCGACAAGAAGGTCTACCGCGTCAGCGACGCGGGCCGCGCCGAACTGCAGCGGTGGATCGCGGAGCCGACCGAGCCGGGGCAGTTGCGCAACGAACTTGCCGTCAAGATTCGCGCCGCCGCCCTCGGCGACCTCGCCGACGTCAAGGCGGAGGTCACCCGACATCGCGACGAGCACACGCGCCGACTCGAGATCTACCGCCTGATCGAGAAGCGCGACTTCCCCGCGCCCGACCGGCTCTCCGGCCCCGACCTGCATCAGTACCTGGTCCTGCGCGGCGGAATCCGCGTGGAGGAGGGCTTCACCGCGTGGTGCCAGGAGGTCCTCGATGCCCTGTAGTTCCGGTCGCTGCGCAGGCTCCGCTCCTGCCACACCCACCCGTCCCGAGTCCCACGACCGAGAGGCCGACGCCGTGAGCAACCCGTATCCGAAACTGTTCTCCCCGCTCGATCTGGGGTTCACCACCCTGCGCAACCGCGTCGTCATGGGCTCGATGCACACCGGACTCGAGGACCGCGCTCGCGACATCCCCAAGCTGGCAGCCTATTTTGCCGAACGGGCCCGGGGCGGGGTCGGACTGATCGTCACCGGCGGATACGCCCCGAACCGCACCGGCTGGCTGCTGCCGTTCGGCGCCGAGATGATCACCAAGGCCCAGGCGAAGCGGCACCGCACCGTGACCGACGCCGTGCACGCCGAGGGCGGCAAAATCGCCCTGCAGATCCTGCACGCGGGCCGGTACTCCTACAACCCGCTCAGCGCGTCCGCCTCCTCGATCAAGGCCCCCATCAACCCGTTCCGGCCGCGCGCTCTCACCGGCCGCGGCGTCGAGTCGACGATCGGCGACTTCGTCCGGTGCGCACGACTTGCCCAGTCCGCGGGCTACGACGGCGTCGAGATCATGGGTGGCGAGGGCTACTTCATCAACCAGTTCCTCGCGCCGCGCACCAACAAGCGCACCGACAAGTGGGGCGGCTCGGCCGAGAACCGGCGGCGCATCGCCGTGGAGATCGTCCGACGCACCCGCGCCGCCGTCGGCCCGAACTTCGTAATCCTCTTCCGACTGTCCATGGCGGACCTGGTCGATAAGGGCCAGACCTGGGACGAGATCGTCACCCTCGCACGCGAACTCGAGGCCGCGGGGACCACGATCTTCAACACCGACATCGGCTGGCACGAGGCGCGGGTGCCGACCATCGTCACCTCCGTGCCCCGCGCGGCCTTCGTGGACTTCACCGAACGACTGGCCCGTGACGTCACCATTCCGGTGTGCGCGTCGAACCGGATCAACATGCCCGAGACCGCGGAGGAGATCCTCACCCGCGGTGACGCACAACTGATCTCGATGGCCCGGCCGATGCTCGCGGACCCCGAGTGGGCGCGCAAGGCCGAGTCCGACCGCAGCGACGAGATCAACACGTGCATCGCCTGCAACCAGGCGTGCCTCGACCACGCCTTCGGCAACAAGAAGGTCTCCTGCCTGCTCAATCCCCGCGCGGGCCGCGAGACCGAACTCGTGCTCTCCCCCACCCGGCGCCGAAAGAATGTCGCGGTGGTCGGAGCCGGGCCCGCCGGACTGTCGGCGGCGCTGAACCTGGCCCAGCGCGGGCACGAGGTGAACCTGTTCGAGGCCGGCGACGAGATCGGCGGACAGTTCGGCATCGCGCGACGCATCCCCGGCAAGGAGGAGTTCGCCGAGACCATCCGCTACTACACCCGCCAACTCGAACTGGCCGGGGTCAAGGTGCATCTCGGCACCCGGGTCGACGCGCGCCGGCTCGTCGACGGCGGCCACGACGAGGTCGTGCTCGCGACCGGGGTCACCCCGCGGATCCCGGCGATCCCCGGCATCGAGCACCCCAGCGTGCTCTCGTACGCCGAACTTGTCCGCGACGGCCGCCCGGTCGGCGCCCGGGTCGCCGTGATCGGCGCCGGCGGCATCGGCGTCGACGTCTCCGAGTACCTCACCCACGACAGCTCCCCCGCCCTCGACCTGACCGAGTGGAACCGCGAGTGGGGCGTCACCGCCGACGAGTCGGCGGCGGGCGCGCTCACCGAGCCGCAGTCCACCCCGTCCCCGCGCGAGGTGTACCTGCTGCAGCGCAAGACCACCCCGATCGGCGCCGGCCTGGGCAAGACCTCCGGGTGGGTGCACCGCGCCGCGCTGAAGAAGAAGGGCGTGCACCAGATCTCCGGCGTCAACTACGAGCGGATCGACGACGAGGGCCTGCACATCAGCTTCGGCGAGAAGCGCGAACGGCCGCAGGTCGTGGCGGTGGACAACGTGGTGATCTGCGCCGGCCAGGAGTCGGTGCGTGACCTCGAAACCGATCTGACCGCGGCCGGGATGACCGTCCACGTCATCGGCGGCGCCGACGTGGCCGCCGAACTCGACGCCAAGCGGGCGATCGAGCAAGGAACGCGGCTCGCGGCTGCGCTGTAACAGGGCACCCGGCTCGCGGCGGCGGTGTAACGGTTAGCCTGACCACCGTGAGCCTGCCTACCCCCACCCCCGACACCCGCGCCGTCGTGACCGGCGCCTCCTCCGGCATCGGCGAGGCGCTGGCCACCGAGCTGGCCGCACAGGGTCATTCGCTGATCCTCGTGGCCCGCCGCGGCGACCTGCTCGAGGCGCTCGCCACGAAGCTGGCCGACGCCCACGGCGTCACCGTCGAGGTGCGGGCGGTGGACCTGTCCGACCGCGACAAGCGAGCGACCCTCACCGAGGAGCTCTCGCAACGACCGGTGAGCATCCTGTGCAACAACGCGGGCATCGCCACCTTCGGTCCGGTGTCCGAACTCGACGCCGGCTACGAGCGGGCCCAGGTCGAGCTCAATGCCGTTGCCGTGCACGACCTCACGCTCGCGGTTCTGCCGGGCATGGTCGAGCGCCGTTCGGGCGGGATCCTCAACGTCGGGTCCGCTGCCGGGAACATGCCGATCCCCAACAACGCGACCTACGCCGCCACCAAGGCGTTCGTGAACACCTTCTCCGAGTCCCTGCGCGGGGAGTTGAAGGGCTCCGGCGTGCACGTCACGCTGCTCGCGCCGGGACCGGTTCGCACCGAGACGCCCGACCCGGCCGACGCGTCCATCGTGGACAAGCTGGTGCCCGACTTCTTCTGGATCTCGAGCGAGTACACCGCGAAGGTCTCCCTCGACGCGCTCGCCAAGAACAAGATGCGCGTGGTGCCGGGGATCCTCAGCAAGGGCATGTCGGTGGCCGGGCAGTACAGCCCGCGGGCCGTGGTGGCGCCGATCGTCGGCACGTTCTACAAGAAGCTGGGCGGCTAGCGTCAAAACCGCCCCGACCGGCGTCAAGGACCCGTCAAGGGTGCGGTCGGGGCGGCGGCCGGCGGGTATTCCGGAGGGTGACACCCACCCCAAGGAGACCACGGTGACCCTGCTCGAGATCTTCCCGTCGCTGCGCTCGGCAATGACCCCGCGGCTCGACCCCGCCGTCTGGCCCGACGGCACCCACGTCGACGACCACGGCCGCATCACGGTCGCCGGGGTGGCCCTCGCGGACATCGCCGACCAGTACGGCACCCCCAGCTACGTCCTCGACGAACTGGACCTGCGGCACCGCTGCCGCACCTACCGGGAGGTGTTCCCGGAGGCCGAGATCGCCTACGCCGGAAAGGCACTGCTGACCCGTGCGGTGGCCTCGTGGGTCACCGAGGAGGGCCTCTCGCTCGACGTGTGCTCGTCCGGCGAACTGGCGATCGCGCTGTCCGCGGGCGTCGACCCGCGGCGAATCATCATGCACGGCAACGCGAAGACCCCCGCCGAACTGTCGGCCGCGCGGGACGCCGGCGTCGGGCGGATCGTGATCGACTCGCACGCCGAGATCACCCTGCTGGCCGCGTCGCTGACCCGTCGCCAGAACGTCCTGGTGCGCGTCACGCCGGGGATCGACGCGCACACGCACCGGGCGGTCGCGACCGGCGTCACCGACCAGAAGTTCGGCTTCCCACTCGAGCACGGCCAGGCCGACGAGGCGGTCAAGCGGGTCCTCGGCCAGCCGCGGCTGAACCTGATCGGCCTGCACTGCCACCTCGGCTCGCAGATCACCGAGATGGAGCACTTCCGGACGGCGGTGGATCGGATGATCGCGCAGATGGCGCAGATCCGGATCGACCACGGCACCATCCTGACCGAACTCAACCTCGGTGGCGGACATGGCATCTCGTACGTGTACGGCGACCCGCAGCTGGACCTGAGCGCCTTGGCGGCGACGCTCGACGACGCGCTCGACGACGCCTGCGCGCGGCACCGCTTCCCGCGTCCGCGCATCACCCTCGAACCCGGCCGGGCGATCGCGGGCCGGGCCGGGGTGACCGTGTACCGGGTGGTGTCGGTCAAGCACGTGACGGGCGGGCGGACGTTCGTCTGCGTCGACGGCGGGATGAGCGACAACCCGCGGGTCGCGCTGTACGGCGCGCACTACAGCGTCGCGCTGGCGAACCGGCATTCGACCGCCCCGGCGACCACGGTGACCGTCGCGGGCAGACACTGCGAATCCGGCGACGAACTGGCGGTCGACGTGCAGCTGCCCTCGGACCTGCACCCGGGCGACGTCCTCGCCGTCCCCGGGACCGGGGCCTACCACCACAGCCTCGCGTCGACCTACAACGCGGTCGGGCGGCCGCCGATTGTCGCGGTGCGCGACGACCGCAGTCGCGAGTTGATCCGGCGGGAGACGGTCGAGGACCTGCTCCGCCGCGAGGTGTCCCGCTAGCGACACGGACACCCACTGGCGCCACTCCTTACCGACGAGTAAGTTGGCGGTGCTGTGGTCCGACCCACAGCGCCGCCACACCGCCGCCAGGAGGACACCGCCTTATGCCGAGCCTTGCCGGAGCCACCGATCTGCTCAAGGGGCTGGTCCCCATCACCAAGGCCGGCATCGTCGGAGCGATCGGCCCAAGCGCCCTCACCGGCGTGGTCTCCGCCTGGTACCAGTGGGACTTCACCGCCGGCGGCCTGCTAGCCGTCGCCGCGCGCCGCGACGGCAACCGGATCGCCGTCGTCGACGACCTCGGCTCGGTCTCCTACCGCCAGCTCGACGCCGACGCGCACGCGCTCGCGGTCGCGCTGCACGACCGGGGCCTGCGCGAACGCGGACGCATCGGCATCCTGGCCCGCAACCATCGCGGATTCCTCGTCGCGATGGGGGCCTCGTCGCGGCTCGGCACCGACCTGGTGCTGCTGAACACCGGCGCCTCGAACGCCCAGCTCGCGGAGGTCATCGTCGAGCAACGCCTCGACTGGCTGCTCGTCGATCCCGAGTTCACCGCGCTCATCCCGGACGGGGCGCTGCGGGTGGCGGTGTTCGAGGACCACGACCACGTCGGCGACGGGGCGTCGGGCGCCGAGGGCTGGGCCCGGTTCGACGGACTTGTCGAGGACGGCCGGGGCGGCGGCGCGGGAGCACTCGCCCGCCGGCCCCGGCGCGGGCGGATCATCGTGCTCACCTCCGGCACCACCGGCACCCCGAAGGGCGCATCACGCCCCGAGCCGCGGAGCTGGATGCCGGCGTCCGCGGTGCTCTCCCGGCTGCCGTTGCGCAGCGCGGAGACCACTGTGGTCGCGTCGCCGATCTTCCACACCTGGGGACTGGCGGCCACCCAGATCGGCCTGGCTCTGCGCTCGACGATGGTGCTGACCCGCCGGTTCGACCCCGCTGCAACGATCGCGTCGGTCGCCGAGCACCGGGCCAGCGCGCTGTGGGTGGTGCCGACCATGTTGCAGCGCGTCACCGACCTGCCCGCCGGCGAGCGGGACGCGGATCTGACCTCGTTGCGGGTGATCGCGGCCAGCGGGTCCGCGATTCCGACCGGAGTCGTGCACAAGACCCTGGACATGTTCGGTTCGGTGCTCTACAACTTCTACGGCTCCACCGAGGTGAGCTGGGCCTCGATCGCCCAGCCGGCCGAGCTGGCGCAGCACCCGGCCACCGCAGGCCGGCCGCCGCTCGGGACGGTCGTGCGGATTCTCGACGAGGACGGCAAGCCGGTTCCCGACGGCGAGGTCGGCCAGGTGTTCGTCGGCAACGGCATGCTCTTCGAGGGCTACACCCGCAGCGGCAGCGAGAAGCAGGTGCGCGACGGCCTGATGTCCACCGGCGACCTCGGCCACTTCAACGAGGACGGCCTGCTGTTCCTCGACGGTCGCAGCGACGACATGATCGTCTCCGGCGGCGAGAACGTCTACCCGCGTGAGGTCGAGAACCTGCTCAGCGAACTGCCCGGCGTCCTGGAGAACGCCGTCGTGGGGATCGAGGACCCGGAGTTCGGCGCACGCCTGGCCGCCTACGTCGTGCGCACCGACGACACGGACGGCGCCGAACTAACGGTCGACGGCGTGCGCGCGCACGTCAAGGCCCACCTGGCCCGGTTCTGCGTGCCGCGGGAGGTCGTGTTCCTCGACGAACTGCCCCGCAACCCCACCGGCAAGGTCGTGCCCCGACTGCTCCCCAAGGCGCCGTAGGCGCAGTGGTGTGGTTACGGAGTGCGGACACTCCGTAACCC